>CAXTXZ010000336.1:1452-5126 GCA_964248015.1 uncultured Rhodopila sp.
CAGGCCTCGACAGGTGTCAGGCGGCGATCCACTGGTCTTCCCTTTGCACCACCTTCTCCAGAAGACGCAGCACGTCGCTGCCCGTGGTCACGCGAGGTCCGATCAAATCCTTGGCGGGCAACACCCCCGCCAGCGGGTCAGCCGCGTCATCCGTCATCTGGCCGCAGAAACCCATCGCCCAGTCGGGAAAGCTGCGTTTTTCGGTGGGCGTGAAGCTCAGCACCGTGACGTCCGCATGCCGCGGGTCAGCGCTGATGCGCTCGAACGTGCGCTCGACGACCTCGCGCTGGCCCTCCAGCACCTGGGCGAACCCGGAGTGTGTGAACAGCAGCGCGCCGGACACTTCATCCAGTTGGTTGCGCCGCCGCGCGGCGTTCAAAATGGAATGCAGCTCGGCCGTCAGAGCCTCGGTCGCGGACGTGCCGGAGACATCCCGCGCTATGACATTGCGGCTGCAATAGATCAGCCTGTACAGCGAAGTCAACGCATGACCTTTTTTCATCGTAACAGTCCCATTGGAATTCTCATGCTTCCGCCGTCAAGGCGTACTGTTCCAGCAAGCCATCGATGGCCGATGCGGCCACCGGCCGGCTGATCAGGTACCCCTGAATGTTGATGCATCCGTCCGCCTCGGCCAAGGCTGCCTGCTCCTTCGTTTCCACGCCCTCGGCGATCGTGGCCATGCCAAGACCCGAACCCATTGCGACAATCGCCTTGACCATGGTGGCCGACTCGGCGTTGGCGCCAAGGCCTGAGATGAAGGCACGGTCGATCTTGATCTTGCTGAAGGGAAATTCCTGCAATTGGCTGAGCGACGAGTACCCGGTGCCGAAATCGTCCATCGCAATGCCTATTCCGGCTGCCCGGAGCCGATGCAGTGTCTTCAGGACACCGCCCTCGCGCGCCAGCAACGCGGTTTCGGTGATTTCAATCTCCAGGCGGCCAGGTTCCAGCCCGGCTGCCTGAAGCGCCGTGATGACGGTTTTGAACAGCCGGTCGCCGTCGTCCAGTTGCTTGGGAGAAACGTTGACCGCGACCGTCAGGGGCGCCGGCCAGCGGGCCGCCTCCTGGCAAGCGGTTTTCATCACCCATTCGCCAATGCCGACAATGCAGCCGATCTCCTCGGCAACGGGGATGAACTCGACAGGCGAGACTATGCCGCGCGTGGGATGGTTCCAACGCACAAGAGCCTCGAAGCCGGTTATGGTTCCAGTCCGCATGTTCACTTGCGGCTGATAGGCGACGGCTAGCTCACCCGAAGTCAACGCCCTGCGCAGATCAGTCTCGAGGGCATGGCGAGCCTCGGCTTTGACTGCCATGGTTGGCTGAAATTCACGCCAGGTCCGGCCTCCGGCGTTCTTGGCATCATGCAGCGCCAAGTCGGCATGCCGCATCAGGTCGTCCGCCGAAGCGGCACTATCCATCAGCCGGGCAACGCCGATGCTGGCACCGATATTGACTATGCTCCCTTCCACCAGGAAGGGCCTGCACAAGATGTTCACTATCCGGGCCGCCAGAAGGGAAGGACTGTCGCCGCCGCGCGCCAGGATGACGAATTCATCCCCGCTGAAACGCGCCAACAGGTCGGTTCCGCGAACCTCACGCCGCAGCCGTTGCGCAACCAGGCACAGCAAGGCGTCGCCAACCGTATGGCCAAGCGTGTCATTGACCGACTTGAAGCCATCAAGGTCGACCATCAGCACGGCGTGCTGGCTGGGACCGTCCGCCTCCGCGATGGCCTCTTTCAAGGCAGCGGTGAAGTGCCGGCGGTTGCCAAGGCCGGTCAGCGCGTCAAGCCATGCGTCCGTCGCCTCATTCGCGTTGGCCGCCGCCGCCTGGCGATCATCGATGACCAGCATCCACTGGTCCGCGCCCAACCCGCGCACCTGGACCAGCAGGCGTTTGCCTCGGCCGAGTGAAAGGCGCAGAACCGTGTCCGGCTCAGCCTGCGCCGCGGCGGCGACTTGAGCCTTGCAGAAGGTCGTCAACCGACTGCGTTGCGGGGGCGCCAGGCTCAGGGCGCCAGCAAGCATGTCGGCCAGCAGGGGCGTTTCCTGCGCCAGGACCGCCGGCACGCCCAGTAGCGTGGCCGCGCGCAGGTTCCAGTAATGCAGGCGGAGCGCGGTGTCGAAAACGGCGACCGCCAAGGGCAACTGGTCGAGCACGAGGCTGGAGAGCCGTGCCTCCTGCCGGTTGCGACGTCGCGCGGCCGTGCCCTGGGCTGGCGCCCGGCGTACCATGGTTGAACCGCTGAACTGGTCAGGCGACTGTGGCACTGATTCAGGTTGCGGCACCGCTGCTGCCCACTCATTCTGAACACTCATGGGTTGACTGTAGCGGCTGCGCCTTACCGAACCGTTAACGGACAGGCTTTTTCACGGTCTTGTCCGCCGCGGCCCGCGAGACGTGCCCGCCTGCCGACGCGGGAGGCGACCCCCGGCTTGACCCTTTGGCGGACAGCGCCCTAAACGCGTTGAATGAGCGAAACACCCATAGACGCGGCCACCATCGCCGCGGCCACCGAACAGGCCCATGTGCTGGCGCAGGCGCTGCCGTTCCTGCGCCGCTATGCTGGCGCGACCGTGGTGGTGAAGTACGGCGGCCATGCCATGGGGGAAGAGCACCTGGCCAAGCAGTTCGGCAACGACATCGCGCTGCTGAAGCAGGTCGGCATCAATCCGGTGGTTGTCCATGGCGGCGGCCCACAGATCAACGCGATGCTCAAGCGGCTGGCGATCCAGTCCACATTCATTGATGGCCTGCGAGTCACCGACGCGGCGATGGTCGAGGTGGTCGAGATGGTGCTCGCCGGCACCGTCAACAAACACGTCGCCCAGCTTATCACCGACGCGGGCGCGCTGGCCGTGGGGATATGCGGCAAGGATGGCGGGATGATCCGTGCCCGCAAGCTGGCGCGCACCCTGATCGATCCCGACAGCCATATCGAACGCGCGCTTGATCTTGGCTTCGTGGGCGAGCCGACCGCAGTGGACGTGCGGGTGATCCATGCGCTGACGGGCGGCGGATTGGTGCCCGTGATCGCCCCGGTTGGGGTGGGACCGGATGGCCAGACCTACAACATCAACGCGGACACGGTCGCGGCGGCCGTCGCGGGCGCGCTGAACGCAACCCGCCTGCTGATGCTGACGGACGTGTCCGGCGTGCTCGACAAGGAGAGGAAGCTGATCGGGTCGCTGACGTTGAATGATGTCCAGGCGCGAATCGCCGACGGCACCATCACCGGCGGGATGATCCCGAAGGTGGAGAACTGCGTCGAAGCGGTTCGTCACGGCGTCAAGGGCGCGGTGATCCTGGATGGCCGCGTGCCGCATGCCTGCCTTCTGGAACTGTTCACCGAGGCGGGACCGGGGACGCTGATCAAGCGGTGACAGCACACGGAGGCGTCAACGCCATGGGCTGAAGCACTATTGCATCGCAATCCACAGTCAGCATGATGCAGGCCGGTTCAATTCCACAAAGGTTATAATCAAGATGAAGTCGAGCCGGATGACAACTTACATCCTCATTGCGATGGTGTTGGGGATCGCCGTGGGCGGCCTGGTCCACGAAGAGTTTGCCTCCCCGGCCACGCACAAGATATTTGCCGGCTATGTTTCCATCGGCAGCACGATCTTCCTGCGGCTGATCAAGATGATCATAGCGCCGCTGGTGTT
>CAXTXZ010000337.1:0-5113 GCA_964248015.1 uncultured Rhodopila sp.
GATCCAGGCACTCCGTCGATGACCGAGAACGCCGAGGGCTACGGACTGACGCGCATGGGGATGGCCTGGTTCTGGGATCACTACCTGGCCGACGCGTCGCATGGGGCGAACCCGCATGCCAGCCCGCTGCGGGCAGTGGACCTGAGCGGCCTGCCTCCGGCGCTGGTGGTGACGGCGGAATACGATCCGCTGCGCGACGAGGGGGAATATTACGCCGAGCGGCTGCGGCAGGCGGGGGTGCGGACGGAGATGAAGCGGTGGGACGGGGTGAACCATGGGTTCTTCTTCGTGCCGGGCGTGGTGGACAAGTCCAGCGCGGCGATCGACGAGGCGTGCGCCTGGGTCAGGTCGTTGCTGGGGCAGTAAGGCTCAGGGGCCGACGAACGCGCCGCCGTTCACGTCGAGTATGGCTCCGGACAGATAGCTTGAGGCTGGGGTGCAAAGGAACGCGATCGGCCAGGCGAGTTCCTCGGCGCGGCCCATCCGGGCCATTGGCAGGGTTGGGGTGGCGTTGAAGCCTCGGGTCATGGGGGTTTCCACCGGGCCGGGGGCGACGGCGTTGACCAGCACGCCGCGCCCTATCGCGTTGCGTGACAGCCATTTCACCAGGGCGTGGACCGCGCCTTTCGAGGCGGCGTAATCCGGGGGCGTGCTCAGCGACGTGCCGCCGGTCTTGCCGGCGACCGAGCCGACCAGGGCGACATGGCCGCCGCCGTGCGCCGCCATGTGGTCGATGGCGGCGGCGGCGCGTTGCAGGGGGACGCGCACGTTGACGTCCATGACGCGGTGGAAGCGCTCGTGCCAGGCTCGGTCGTCGGTCCAGGCGCGGCCCTCCAGGATGCCGGCGCAGTGGGCCATGGCGTGCAGGCGCTCGCCGGTGAAGAAGGCGGCGGTGAAGGCGTCGTCGGTCAGGTCGCCTTGGACGGCTTCGCAGATGCCGCCGGCGGCCTGGATGGCGTCGCGCACCTCGTCCAGGGGGGCGCGGTCGGTGATGACCAAGGTTGCCCCGAGTTGCGCCAGCACGAGCGCGGTGGCCTTGCCTATGCCGCTGGCAGCGCCGGTGACCAGGGCGCGCCTGCCTTGCAGCGACAGCGCGGCGGGCAGTGGGATCGTTGTCATCGGGTTCCTCCGGTTGGTGAAAGCCTTGGATGCGCGGCCGGGTTGATCGGGCGCGTCGAGCAAACGGCGAAAGCGCCGAACCCCGTCACCTCGTGGCGAGAGATCAACATGGTTTCAAGGTTAAGGCGGCTTTGGATAGTTGCCTTGTTTGCGGCAAAGCATCCTCCCGACATGAAAATCTGTCCACCACCATGCCTGGAGGCGCTATCCGCACGGTTCCGATTGACCTGGCGCCGCCCCGTCCATAGCTTCCGGCCTTATGTCCGATACAGTCCGCAACAACGCGCCGGCCATTCCCAAGGCCTGGCCCTTCGAGGAAGCGCGCAAGGTCGCCCAACGACTGGCCTCGTCGGGCAAGGGCCATGCCCTGTTCGAAACCGGTTACGGCCCCTCCGGCCTGCCGCACATCGGCACGTTTGGCGAGGTTGCCCGCACGTCCTGGGTGCGTCATGCCTTCACCGAAATGACCGGGATGCCGTCGAAGCTGCTGGCGTTCAGCGACGACATGGACGGATTGCGCAAGGTGCCCGACAACATCCCGAACAAGGCCATGCTGGCGCCGTTCCTCGGCAAGCCGCTGACGCAGATCCCCGACCCGTTCGGCACGCACGACAGCTTTGGCGCGCACAACAACGCTCGGCTGCGGGCGTTCCTGGACCGGTTCGGGTTTTCGTACGAGTTCGCGTCCTCCACCGAGTACTACAAGGCGGGGCGGTTCGACGCGGCCCTGCTGCGCGTCCTGGAATGCCATGACGCGGTGATGGCGGTGATCCTGCCGACGCTGGGGCCGGACCGGAAGGCCACCTATTCGCCGATCCTGCCACTGCATCCGCACACCGGCGTCGTCATGCAGGTGCCGATGCAGGGGATCGACCCGGTTGCCGGAACGGTGACCTGGACAGACCCGGCCACCGGCGAGACGCTGGAAACCTCGGTCAGGGGCGGGCAGGCCAAGCTGCAATGGAAGGCCGACTGGGCGATGCGTTGGCACGCGCTGGCGGTGGATTACGAGATGTCGGGCAAGGACCTGATTGATTCGGTCAAGCTGTCCGGCCGCATCTGCCGCATCCTGGGGGGGCAGCCGCCCGAGGGGTTCACCTATGAGCTGTTCCTGGACAAGGACGGGCAGAAGATCAGCAAGTCGAAGGGCAACGGCCTGTCGGTGGACGAGTGGCTGACCTACGCTCCGCCCGAGTCGCTGTCGCAGTTCATGTACAACCAGCCGCAGCGGGCCAAGCGGCTTTATTTCGACGTGATCCCTCGGGCGGTGGACGAGTACAACGCCAACCTGGAGAAGCTGCGCGGCCAGCCGGAGGCGGAACAGCGCGCCAACCCTGCCTGGCACGTGCATGGCGGCCGAGCGCCGAACCATGGGCCAAGCCCGGTGCCGTTCGGCATGCTGCTTAACCTTGCGAGCGTGGTGAACGCGGAACAGCCGGACATCCTGTGGGGCTTCATTCGCCGCTACGTTCCCGGAGCCACGCCGGCCAGCGAGCCGTTGCTGGCCGAACTGGTGGACCGCGCGATCGCTTACTACCGCGATTTCGTTCGGCCGGAAAAACGCTACCGCGAGGCGGATGCGGTGGAGCGTGCCGCGCTGGAAGACCTGGCCAGGACATTGGCCGGCCTGGCGGACACATCGGCCGAGGCTGTCCAGGCCGCGGTGTTCGAGGTGGGCAAGCGCCATCCCTTCCCCGAGCTGCGCGCCTGGTTCTCGGCGCTGTACCAGATCCTGCTCGGGCAGCAGGACGGCCCGCGCTTCGGCGTGTTCGTGGCGCTTTATGGCATCCCTGAAACCATCGCCCTGATCCGGGCGGCGCTGGCACGCAGGGCGGACGCGGCCTGACGATGGCAGGACGCGCGCGCGACAGCTCCCAGCGGTGGCTGCGCCATCTGCCCGCCGTGCTGGGCGTGGCCCTGCTGATCGGCGCGATCTATGTCGTGCAGCGCGAGTTCCGCCACCTGCGGCTGAAGGACATCGGCGCGGCGTTGGAGGCCATCCCGCGCCTGTCGCTGGCGTTCTCCTTTGTGTGGACGATCCTTTCGTATTTCATACTGACATTCTATGACCGGCTCGGGACAATCTACGCCGGGCACAAGGTGTCCTATGGGCGGGTCGCTTTCGCGTCATTCTGCGCCTATGCGCTGTCGCACAACCTGGGGTTCGCCGCTGTCTCGGGCGCGGCGGTCCGGTATCGGTTGTATGCCCATTGGGGGCTGACGCCGCTGCAAATCGGCAAGACCGTGGCGTTCTGCAGCCTGACGTTCGGGCTGGGCGGCATGGTGCTGGGCGGGGCGATCCTGTTCCTGGAGCCCAAGGCCATCCCGTTCTTCGGCACGTTCCTGCCGCATATCGCCTTGTATGCGGTCGGCGTGCTGCTGTGGGGAATCGTGATCGCCTACGTGACCCTGGCCCGTGTCTTCGGCGCCATCCGCTTGTTTGGACACGATATCGAGCTGCCGGGCTGGCGCATGGCCATTGTGCAGGTGCTGCTCGCCACGGTCGATGTCGCGGTGACGGCGACGATCTTTTACGCGCTGCTGCCGATGGCGCCCGGCCTGACCTGGCTGATCTTCCTGGGCGTCTACGTCGCGTCCTACACCGCTGGCCTGGCCGCCAACCTGCCGGGCGGCATCGGCGTGTTCGACACTGCGATGCTGTTCGGCCTGGAACCCTACATGAGCGCGCCGCACATCGTCGGCTCGATCGTCGTGTTCCGGCTTTACTATTACATCATCCCGCTGTTCCTGGCCGGGTCGCTGTTCGCCGGCAACGAGATCCTGCTGCGCGGCGGCGGCCTGTTGCGGCATTTTGGGCGGCTGGCGCCGGTGCAGGCGATCGGCCGCTGGAGCGAGCCTGACTTCGCCGTCACCGCCAGCACTGGCGCGGTCGGAGTCTGCGGCGTGCTGATGCTGTGCCTGGGCGTGCTGGCGCCGCAGGCTGATTTCTCCTGGATCGATCCCGACTACGGCGAGCTGGCGAGCCAGGCGGGGCAATTCATCCCATCGTTGATTGGCGCCGGACTGGTGCTGATGGCGATCGGGTTGTCGCACCGCGTCAACCTGGCCTGGAGCCTGACCATCCTTCTGCTGGTCGCCGGCGCCGCCTTCACCGCGACGCAGGAAAGCCGGTTGTGGGTGGTTGGCATCCTGGCGCTGACGACCCTGGTGCTCGCGCCGTTTCGCTCCTGCTTCTACCGGCACGCCAAGCTGATGACGGGTCCGTTCGAGCCTGACAGCGCCCTGTCGCTGATCGTCCTGGTGGTCTGCCTGCTGGCGCTCGCGGTCACCCGGTCGCAAACGCAGCTTTTGCAGAACAATGCTTTTTGGGCGGTGATCATTTCGCCCGAGCTGCCCAACACCACGCGGCTCGCGGTGGCCATCGCGGTGCTGCTGGGGCTTACCGCGATGTGGCTGCTGCTGCGGCCTGGGCGGGTGGGCTACCTGCCTTGGGACGGGCGCGCGCGCCAGTTGTTGGCGAGGCTGGGCGCGCGGCCGGAGCAGATCGCCTTGGCCAAGGCCGATGGGCTGGTGCTGGGCGAAGCCGAAGCGGCGGCGATACCGTTCCGCCGCTGCGGCGGTGTGTTGCTGGGCCTGGGCGATCCATCGGGCGAGGCAAACGATTGTGTTTCCGCCATCTGGCGGCTGCGCGACCTGGCGCGCCAGGAAGGGCGGGATGCCGCCGTGTGGCGCGCGGGGCCGGACTTGCTGAAGGTGTATGGCGACCTTGGGCTGACCGCGCTGCCACTTGGGCCGGACGGGCTGCCGATGCCGGAATCAGAGGGCGACACGCCACCGGTGAAACACTACCTGGTGTGCAAGGCGGAACGCGACCTCAAGCTGCTGCTGCCCGTGCTGCCGACCCTCGCACGGGGCCGGGAGGCGGCGGTCACGGCCTGATGCAAGAACCTGGGGCGCAAGGATCTGGGGCGCATGGACCTGGTTGAGCCGGCGCTGCTCGGGTTCATTCTGCTGGTTGCGCTGCTTGCCTGCT
>CAXTXZ010000338.1:0-5103 GCA_964248015.1 uncultured Rhodopila sp.
GCGTCCGGTAGCGGAGCAGGGTCGGGGATAAGATCGTCGCCTGGCGGCAGTCGCCGTGCGGCAGGTCCAAGCTGCCACAGCTCCCGTCCCACGATCAGCAAGGGTACTTCAGAGGTCAACGCGCCTCTGCATGGCACCCGAGTTGTAGCGTCCACTGCATGCACCCTGATCTGGTTAAAAAGCGAATTAAGGCTTGTAGACAAGGAACCATGAGCCGAAGGACCATGAGCCAGTGGCATGGCAAGTCGGCGTCATCAATACAATAACCAAATTTACCCCTAATTTGCTAGATCCTCCGTTCCAAATAGTTTCCGCGGATATGTGAAGCACCTTTATTAAGATAATCGATGATGGGCACATACGCTGCTCTGACGGCAACCGGAATGGCTTGCTGTCGGTTCGTGCCTTCAGCTTTCCGGACCCACTGCGCTTTACTTTACCTATAAAAGTAAACGAGGACATTACATGTGGGAAGATACAAGACGGTGCCTGCACAGCCTTCACCAGAAACACTAACTCGATTGGCAAGTGCGGCAACAAACACTATGGCGAAACACCCAGTTAAAGCTATCAAATGACATCCATCCTGCTGCGCCATTGGAATGCAAGCACTATCGGCTTCCCTACCGCCAATCAACTGTAATTATTTTGCTAATACGCAATAAAATTTCATGCATGTTCATCCCTGGCTGGATATGCCGTGCATAGCTATAGTAAGTTTAAAGTTCTAACTCTAGGTAGTCAGCTGCATCTGGCATTTTACAGGCCGCCAGGCAGTTCGCCGCGTGGCGCCGATCGCGCGGCGCCTCCCAGGCGGAGGTGGCGAAGAACCCGCCTTCCTCCAAAACGGACAAATGGCAGAAGCGGTATTGCCGGGCCCTGGACATGGACGACAAGCCGGGCGTGCCAGACCACCGCGCCAAGTTGCGGCTGAAGCCGCTCGTGCCGGGCGCTCCGTCCGCCGAGGCTGGCGGGACGCTGACGCTTGATCAGCAGCGGCTGGAAAACGCCCTCACGGCCCTTGCGGCCTCTGCCCGGCATGGGATGACGCCAGATAGGAAGCTGCTGACCGAGGCGGGAATCCCAGATTCGAGGGCGGAGCGGATCATGCGGGCGGCGATGACGCCGGAAACCGCTTCCTCTGGTTAGCCGTGGAAGGAAGTTATGAAGGCGCAAGGCTTGACGGGATCGCCTCCAAGCCCGGCGAAGCTTTCACTTCTTTCGGCGGCGAACAGCTTCAGGCTTGCCCACCGTTGAGGTCATTCAGGTGGCCGCAGGCTCCGCCATGATCAGGCGGGCCAGCGCCTCGGGTTCCGTCAGCATGGGATAGTGGCCGGTGTCGAGTTCATGCCAGCTTGCCTTCAGCGTTTCGGCCGCCCGCTTCTGGTGGGCGAGCGGGGGATTGGCGCTCGGGCGGCACCAGATGACAGAGGCGTCCCAATTCTGCCGCCAGAAGCTGGGCAACCGCACCGGCTCCGCCATCGCCGCCACGGGATGCGGGGTGTAGCGCGCCAGCGCCCAGGCCTTGGTGGCCTCGTCGAGCGAGGCGAACATGCGGTTGGCCGCGTCCTCCGGCGAGGGCCCGGTGGCGAGCTCAGTGGTCACGGCGGCGGGACGCTTGACATGGTCGGCGACGGTTTCGCCGTCGAACAGCGCCAGGGCGTCGGCGAGGACAATGCGGGCGACGCGGTCGCGGGCGGTCTCGGCGACGCGGGCGGCGACCATGCCGCCGCAGCTTGTGCCGACGAGGACGATGTCCCGCAAATCCTCGAAGAACAGCATTTCGGCGACTTCGGCCGCTTGGGTTTCGGTGTTGATGCCGGGCCGCAGGGCGTGGCGGCGTTCGGCGCAGCCGTCCAGGGTGGGGGCGTGGACGCGGTGGCCGGCGGCGAGCAGGCGCGGCGTCACGCGTTGCCAGATCCAGCCCCCTTGGTATG
Source organism: uncultured Rhodopila sp. (assembly GCA_964248015.1). Classification (GTDB taxonomy): domain Bacteria; phylum Pseudomonadota; class Alphaproteobacteria; order Acetobacterales; family Acetobacteraceae; genus Rhodopila. Next base: position 1,938 of record CAXTXZ010000338.1, read on the forward strand.
CGCCGTGCAGCAGGACAAAGGTTGCCATGGTGGTTGTCTCTCCCCTTTATTGTGCGGGAAGATCAGCACAGGGCAGGGGGAAACGCCATGGCGAGCCAAGCGGTCAGTTTCTTTAGCGAGGGCACGCGGCTGTCGGGCGACCTGTTCGTGCCGGAGGGGTTGCGGGCGGGCGAGAGGCGGGCCGGCGTCGTGCTGTGCCACGGGTACACGGGCGTGCGGAACCTGTATTTGCCGGACACCGCGGCGGCCTTGGTCGAGGCGGGGCATGTCGTGCTGACGTTTGACTACAAGGGTTGGGGCGACAGCGACGGGCCGAAGTCGCGGCTTTCGCCCTATGGCCGGGTAATCGACGCGCAGGCGGCGGTGACGTTCCTGGGCGCGCAGCCGATGGTCGATGCCGAGCGGATCGGGCTTTACGGCACCAGCTATGGCGGGGCTACGGTGGTGTGGACGGCGGCGGTCGATCCTCGGGTGAGGACGATCGTCTCGGTGGTGGGGGTTGGCGACGGGCGGCGCTGGATGCGCAGCGTGCGCCGGCCCGATGAGTTCGCCGACCTGCTGCAAAGGTCGGAGGCGGACCGGGTTCGCCGCGTGATGACCGGCGCCTCGGAGTTTGCCGACCGCAACGCAGTGCTGTTGCCGGACCGCCAGTCAGCCGACCTGGCCGCCGCCGCTCGGCGAGGCAATCCGGGCGCGGTTGGGGAGATCCCGCTGGAGTACATCGACGACACGCTGGGTTTCCATCCGGAGTGGGTCGTTGACAAGATCGCGCCCAGGCCGGTGCTGTTCATCACCAGCGACGACGACCGGCTGGTGCCGCCCGAGGAAAGCCAGGCGCTGTTCGCCAAGGCCGGGGAGCCGAAGAAGCTGATCGTGCTGAAAGGCTGGGGCCACTACGAGGTCTACGCGGGGGAGGCGTTCCGTCAGGTGATAGAGCCGACCGTGGCCTGGTTCAGGGAACATTTGCCAGGGTGAATGGACAGAAGCGGCCGGTGTCGGTATCGGGCACCGCTCCATTGCCTGAAGGTGTCCGATGTCCGATGTCCCGCCCGACCGCCTATCCAACAACCCGGCCAGCCCGTTCTATGACGAGGCCATCCTGCGCCGTGGCGTCGGCATCCGGTTCAAGGGGATCGAGAAGACCAACGTGGAGGAATACTGCGTCAGCGAGGGCTGGGTGCGCGTTGCCGTGGGCAAGACGATGGACCGGCGGGGCAACCCGATGACGATGAAGGCGAGCGGGCCGGTCGAGCCGTATTTCCGCGATGCCGCCGCGTCAGACGGCGATGATTGAGTCGCTGTAGCCGATGATCTTGGGATCTCGGGTCAGCAGCCTGAGCGGCGCCGTCAGGGCCTGCGCCACCAGCATGCGGTCGAACGGGTCGTTGTGCAGCGGCGGAAGGGTTTCCACCGCCGCGGCGTGGGCGGGGATGATGTCCAGCATTTCATACCCAGCCTCGCGGAAATAGCCCAACGCGGCCTGGCCGGAGATCGGCATGTCGTTTGGGCTGCCTCGGGCCAGGGCGTGCTTGACCGAGATTTCCCATATCGTGGCGACGCTGACGACGATCTGGTTGTCAGGGTCCTGGATCAGGCGGCGAGCCAGGGCGGACAGGCTGGGATGGTCGGCGATGGCCCAGAGGGCGATGTGCGTGTCGAGCAGCAGCCTCATGCGGTGAACAAGGCGGCGATGGCGGCTTCGTCCGCGTCGATGGTGTCGGGGACGGCAAGCTTGCCTTTGGCAATGCCGATGCGCTTGCCGGACGTGACGGGCTTGATTGGCACGAGGCGCGCGGCGGGACGGCCGTTGCGGGCGATGATCACTTCGGCCTCGACGCCGGATTCGACGGCGTCGACGAGGCGCGACAGGTTCGACTTGGCCTCAAGCATGTTGACAGCGCGCATGGGAAATATCCTGGCTAGACCAGACCAAGTTGATCTAGTATGGGTTTTGGCTAAAATCAAGCTGAGGAATTGACATGCCTGAGACGGTCGCGTTGTCTTTCGATGTGCATGATCCGGCTTTCCTGGCCGATCCGTACCCGTTTTACCATCGCTTGCGTGATGCGGCCCCGGTCTGGAAAGCGCCCTTTGGACGCTGGTTCCTGACGCGTTACGATGACTCGGCGCTGCTGCTGCGTGACCGGCGGTTCGGCAAGGACTACAGCGACGCCGACGCCCTGGCGCGCCGCTTTGGCCCGACGGCGATGCGGGAGCCGGCGGTGGTCGAGTTGTCGCACATGATGCTGATGCGCGATCCGCCTGACCACACGCGTCTGCGCGGGCTGGTCAGCAAGGCGTTCACGGCGCGGCGGATCGAGGCGCTGCGGGCGCGGGTGCGGGCGATGGCGGACAGCTTGCTCGACAAGGCCATGGCGCATGGCTGGATGGATGCGATCCGGGACCTGGCGTTCCCGCTGCCGGTGATGGTGATCTGCGAGTTGCTTGGCATCCCCGAGGCGGATCGTGACCGGTTCGTCACTGGCTCGACCACGGGGGCCGCGTTGTTGAATCCAACGCCGCCGAGCCGGGCGGAACTGGATGCGGCGAATGCGGCGTCGGAGGCGTCGGGGCGGTATTTCGAAGCGCTGTTCGAGACGCGGCGCCGGGAGCCGGGGGACGACCTGATCAGCCAGTTGGTGCAAGCCGAGGAGGCCGGCGACCGGCTGACCACGGCGGAGCTGCGGGCCAACGTGCACCTGCTGTTCGCCGCCGGGCACGAGACGACGGTGAACCTGATCGGCAACGGGCTGCACTCGCTGCTGCGGCATCCGGCGCAATGGCAGGCGCTGCGCGATGATCCGGGGCTGGTGCCGAACGCGATCGAGGAAATCCTGCGGTTCGAATGCCCGGTGCAGTCGGTGGCCAGGACCGTCGCGGAACCGGTCGAGCTGGGCGGCGTGGCGCTGGGGAAGGACGCCCAGGTCGTGTCGCTGATCGGGGCGGCCAACCGCGACCCGGAGGTGTTCCAGGACCCGGACCGATTCGACGTCCCGCGCAAGGATCTGCGTCCGTTGTCATTTGGCGGCGGCATCCATTTCTGCCTGGGGGCGCAACTGGCCCGGATCGAGGCGGCGGAGGTGTTTGACACCGTGCTCCGCCGCATGCCGGATTTGCGCCTGCTGGAGCCTGGGAAGGCGTCGTGGCGGCCGAGTTTCATCCTGCG
>CAXTXZ010000339.1:0-5099 GCA_964248015.1 uncultured Rhodopila sp.
TGCTGTCCCGGACCTTTCAGGGACGGATGCCGGCGCACGACCGCATCCTGAACGTGCAGGACCTGTGGGGCCGGGCGGAGCGGCACTTCAAGCGATGGGGCCGGTTCATGACGGTCCGCATCCCCAACCCGCCGGCCGTGATGCACTGGACCTACCCGCTGCCGATCCGGCTGGAGGGGGCGCGCAACGTCTATACCTTGCACGACCTGGTGCCGCTGCGCATGCCCTACACCACGCTGGACAACAAGCGCGCGTACTCCCGGCTGATCCGCGGCTGCCTGCGTTGGGGCGACCATCTGTGCACCGTGTCGGAGGCGTCGCGGCGGGACATCATCGACCTGTTCGCGGTCCCGCCGGGGCGGGTGACCAACACCTATCAATCCGCCGTGCCCGCCGTGCCGCCCGGGGGGCTGGACGCCTGGCTGTCCGGACTGTTCGGGCTGCAACGCGACGGCTACTTCCTGTTCTTCGGCGCGCTGGAGCCGAAGAAGAACCTCGGACGGCTGCTGGAGGCCTACCTGTCCTCCGGCCTGCAGACCCCGTTGGTGGTGGTGGGCGGACGCGCCTGGAGGTCGGACACCGAGCTGCGTCTCCTTAAGCCGGCCCCCGACGGCAAAGGCGTCGCGACGGTCCAGCAGGTGCGCCAGTTCGAGTATGTGCCGCGCGACTGGCTGGCCGGCCTGATCCAGGGCGCCCGCGCGGTGGTGTTCCCCTCGCTGTACGAGGGCTTCGGCCTTCCCGTGCTGGAGGCGATGCAACTGGGCGCCCCAGTGCTGACCAGCACGGAAAGCAGCCTGCCCGAGGTCGCGGGCGCCGCCGCGCTGCTGGTCGATCCCTACGACACCTCTGCCATTGCCGACGCGCTGCGCCGGCTGGACAGCGATCCGGCGCTGCGGGCCCGGCTGTCGGCGGCGGGCCGGGTGCAGGCCGAACGCTTCTCGGTCCCGGAATACCAGGCCCGGCTGCAGACGCTGTATGCGGCGGTGCTGGCCGGGCCGGCAGACGTGCCGATCGTGGCGCCGCGGCGGGACGGCACGCGAGGTTCCTGAGCGGCGGCTCCGCCGTGGCCAGGCTTGTCCCGGGCCCGGGCGGGGGGGTTGGGGCGGGCGTAGCTGCCGCGGGCCTCGCCCAGGAAGCCGCCGTCGAAGCCGATCGTTGCTTTCAGCTTGTCAGGGCGGGGGGAGCCGCCAGCGCCTGAGACCAGGACTCGGTCGGGACCGGCGGGTTGCACCGAGACGTGTCGGAAGTTGGCGGTGACGTCGGGCGTCAGGTAGGCGGCGGGGTCGTGGACCTCGTACAGCAGTTGCTCTTTCACCGTGGCGGGGGTGACGCAGCCGCCGGTGTCGTCGAGCTTGGTGATGACGAAGCTGCCGTCGGCGGCGACCTCGGCGATGGGGAAGCCACAATCGGCCAGGCGGGGGACGTCCTTGTAGCCGGGATCGGCGAAGTAGCCGCCGGTGACCTGCATGCCGCATTCCATCAGGTGGCCCGTCAGCGTGCCGCGGCCCAGCGCGGTCCAGTCGTCGAGCGCCCAGCCGAAGCGATGCACCAGCGGCGACAGGAACAGCGTGGGATCGGCGACGCGGCCGGCGATGACGACGTCCGCGCCGGCTTGCAGGGCTGGCAGCAGCGCCTCGACGCCCAGGTAGGCGTTGGCGCCGACCATGCGCAGGGGGACATCTCCCACCGTGCCGGGGTGGTCCATGAAGGCTGTGCCAGGGGTGATCAGGCAGGTGACGTCATCCCCCTCGACGCAGGCGACCTTGAGGCCGCGCAGGCCGAGGTCGCGGGCGATGTCCACGGTCAGCAGCGCGGCGGCGCGGGGGTTGGCGACGCCCATGTTGGTGATGATCCGGGTGCCGTTGGCGTGGCAATGCGCCAGCACGCCGCGCATCCGGGCGCGCAGTTGCGGGTTGTAGCCGCGTGCGGGATCGAGCATGCGGTCGCGGTGGCCGAACGCCATGGTGCGTTCGCCGATGCACTCGAACACCAGGTAATCGAGCGCGCCGCGTTGCGCGAGGTCGATCGCGGGGCCGAGGCGGTCGGAGGAAAACCCTGCGCCGCATCCCAGGCGGATCGTTCCGGTTGTCATCGAACAATGTCCTCAAGGGGTTTGCCGGCGGTTTCCGGGGCAATGAACAGGAAAATCGCGGCGGCGGCAAACGTCAGCGCCATGGGGAACAGGAAGCCCAGGGAGATATGATCCAGATGGTTTCGCGCGATCAGGGGGGGAATGGCTGGCGCGAAGCTGACGGTGAACCCGGCGAAGACGGCGAAGCTGGCCTGGACCGATCCCCTGACCTGCGCCGGGAACAGTTCGTTGACGTAGGCGTAACTGCCCGAGCCGTAGTGTCCGGTGACGAAGAAGTTCAGGCCAAGGCCAAGCCAGAAGATGGTGTCCGTGCTCCAGGCGCCGAAGATGACCAGGAGGAAGAAACAACCGCCCAGGCCGGCGAACAGCGGCACCGCCAGCTTCTTGCCGTACTGGTTGGAGAGCCAGCCGCACGACCAGTAGGCGATGGCCGATGCGCCCAGCCAGATGGCGATCCAGTTGGTGGACTGGGTGAAGGGGATCTTCACCTCGTTGACCAGCCAGGCGGTCTGCCAGGCGGAGAAGGCCGGGTAGGCGCCCAGGTAGACGACGGTGATGGCGAAGCCCAGGGTTGCACGCGCGGGATAGGCTCGCCAGGGCAGCAGCAGGTCGGGGCGCTGGCGCTTGCCCTGCCGCTCGCGATGGGCGCTGGCGTTGCGGAAGGCGTCGGTTTCCCGCATCCACGCCCAGGCGGCCAGGGCGACGAGGATGCAGCTTGCGTCAATGAAGAACATCGCGCGCCAGCCATGGGCGGGGACGATGACGCCGGCGAGCAACGCGCTGGCCATGTAGGCGAGCACGACGGAGCTGTTGAGGAACGACAGGATCATGGCGCGGAAGCGGGGCGGCGCGGTTTCGGCCAGCACGACGTAGTTGATCGTGCCGGTGTTGCGGAAGACCGCGGCGAGGGAGAGCAGCACCGTGAGCTGGCCGAAGCTGCCGGCGATGCCGATCAACGGAGCGGTGATGGAAAAACCGATCAGCACGAACAGGAACGCCGGCTTGCGGCCGAAACCGTCGGCGATCACCAGCGCGCCGAACCAGCCGACCAGGCCGACCCAGTTGGCGACGGTCTGGGCAAAGCCGAGCTGGGAGGCGGTGATGCCGAATTCCTTGAGGATCAGCGGCGCGGACAGGCTGATCGCGCGGGTTTCCTCGCCCAGGAAGACGTTGCACAGGAACGTCAGGGCGATGACGAAGGCGATGTAGCCGGCGCCCGTCGCACGCGGGGTTTCCATGGTCCCCTGTCGGGTGGCGGCCCGTTCGGGCACAAGCGTTTCCTCCGGCTTACTTGGCGGGAGGCTGGCATTTCGGCGCGACCGAGGCAAGCTGGAGGATGTCCATGATTTGGCCGTGGCGTGCTTGAAGCATGGGCAGGTTCCCCCGTTCCTGCTTTTGCAGGCATGCGACAGGCGCTGGCACAGGGCTTGCTGCGCCGATGGGCAAGCAGGAGGGACCACGGCGACATGAGCGTGAGCCAGCGCAGCCCACAACTGCTTTTCGGTGAAGGCGCCAGGCGGGCAGTTGCCGCGGGTCGTTCAGGCGCGTGCCCTGATCCTGGAGCCTGGCTTCATCGTCGCGGATGAGCCGATCGCCTGTCATCTTCATCGTCCGTAGGAGGCATTTTCATGCGCCAGATCAAACTGACCGCTTTCTGTCACCCGCCCGGCCATTGGCGGATGCCGGGCGCGAACCCCACCGACATGGATTTCGAGGAATGCGTGCATCTGGCCAAGGTGGCGGAGCGTGGCAAGTTCGACATGCTGTTCTTCCAGGACAGCGCCGCCGTGGCCCCGGCGTTCTACCTGTCCGGCGGCAACGCCGAGGCGCTGGCCGAGGCGGCGCGATGCGTGCGGCTTGAACCGCTGACGCTGCTGGCGGCCCTGGCGGCGGTGACGAAGAACCTGGGCCTGGTCGCGACAGCCACCACAACCTACAACGACCCGTTCAACATCGCCCGCAAGTTCGCCACGATCGACCATATCAGCAAGGGCCGCGCCGGCTGGAACCTGGTGACGTCGCAGAACGTCGATGAGGCGCAGAACTTCAGCCACGACAAGCATGTCGATCACGACCTGCGTTACGAACGCGCGCAGGAGTTCCATGATGTCGTCACCGGCCTGTGGGACAGTTGGGAGGATGACGCGATCATCCGCGACCGCAAGACTGGCCGTTACATTGAAGCATCGAAACTGCATGTGCTTGGTCACAAGGGAAAGCACTTCTCGGTTCGCGGGCCGCTGAACGTCGCCCGGCCGGTGCAGGGGCATCCGATCATCGCCCAGGCCGGGTCGTCGGAACCCGGACGGGCGCTGGCGGCCCGCACGGCGGATGTGGTGTTCACGGCGCAGGTGTCGCTGGAGGACGCGCAAGCATTCTATGCCGACGTGAAGGGCCGGATGCCGCGCTTTGGCCGGTCGCCCGACGACATGCGGATCATGCCGGGCATCCGCTACGTGCTGGGCGCGACCGAAGCCGAGGCGAAGGAACGCTACGACATGATGCTGTCCGAGGCGTCCGACGAAGGCGCCCTCGCGAGCGTGCAGCGGCTGTGCGGCGACCTCGACATCCGCAAGTTTCCCCTGGACGGCCCCCTGCCCGACCTTCCCCCCAGCAACGCCGCCAAGGCTCGGCAGAAGATGATGATCGACCTGGCGCGGCGGGAGAACCTGTCGATCCGCGAACTGGCGCGCCGTTTCACCTTCAGCCTGGGGCACTTGGTTTATGTCGGCGCCGCCAAGGGGCTGGCCGATATGATGGAGGAATGGTTCACCAACAACGCGGCCGACGGCTTCACCATGCTGTCGCCTTATTACCCGGCGCCGCTGGAAGAATTCGTCAACGGGGTCATACCGAGTTGCAGCGGCGGGGCCTGTTTCGCACGGAGTATGAAGGCCCAACCTTGCGGGAGAACCTTGGCCTGCCGTTCAAGGCAAACCGCCATGTTGGCGTCAAGCAGGCTGCCAGCGCCTGATTGCGCTGGTCAGAACTCGAACAGATGGTCGCG
>CAXTXZ010000340.1:0-5096 GCA_964248015.1 uncultured Rhodopila sp.
GGGTACATGATCAGGAAGCCGTCGCCGCCGACCTCGTCGATCAGGTCCGACATTTCGCGCGCCACCCTCTCCGGCGTGCCGACCACGTCGACGCCTTTCACCGACCGGCCGGCCGCCAGCAACTGCCTCGGCGTCTTGCCGCTGCACGCCGCCGCGATCGTCTGGTGGCCGTTGGATTCCAGCTCCGGCAGCACCTCGTCCATGCCGAACTTGGAAAAATCAATCCCGGTCAGGCGGGAGAACGACGCCAAATAAAAATCCGGGTGCGCGTTCGCCTCGTCGATCTGCGCCTGCCGCCGCGCCTTGGCGTTCGATTCGAATTCATCGACAATGGGCGAGACCATGAACAGGACCTTGACGTGGTCCGGGTTGCGCCCGAACGCCCTGGCCTGGGCGCGGATGTCGTCGCGGAACTCCTTCATCGACTCGATGCCGCCGGCTGACGCGATGACCGTCTCCGCCCAGCGCGCCGCGAAGGCACGGCCGCGCGCCGATCCGCCCGCCTGGCAGATCACCGGGCGTCCCTGCGGCGAGCGCGGCGCCGACAACGGTCCGCGCGAGCGGAAGTACTTGCCCTCGAAATGGATGGGATGCACCTTGGCGGGGTCGGCGAAGATTTCGTTCTCCTGGTCGATGACCATGGCGTCAGGCTCCCACGAGTCCCAAAGCTTGTGCACGACCTCGACGAACTCGTCAGCCATTTCGTAGCGCTGGTCGTGCGGGAATTGCCGTTCCAGCCCGAAGTTCTGCGCGCCGCCGTCGTTGCTGCCGGTCACTAGGTTCCACCCGGCGCGGCCATCGCTGACGTGGTCCAGCGTGTTGGTCAGGCGGGCCAGCAGGAAGGGGTTGTACTCGGTGGTGGACAGGGTGGTGATCACGCCAATGCGGGACGTCGCCTGGATCAGGAACGGCGCCAAAACCGAGGGATCGAGCTTGGGGGAATCACAGGCGTAGCGCAGGTACGTCTCGTGCGAGTTCTTGTAGGTGTAGGGGATGTTCGACGAATCCTCGATCATCACGTAGTCGAAGCACGCCCGTTCCAGTTGCTGCGTCAGGGTCACGAACAGGTCGGGCTTGACCCAGTTCTCGGGGTTCGGCCCGCCCCATGGCAGGCGCCAGGCCTTCGGGCCATAGCCCTTGGAGATGAACCAGCCCAGGTGGAAAGGCGTTCTTGGCATCGTTGTAAGCCCCTTGCGCGCGTGTCAGCAGCGCGGGCGATCCAGGCAATATCCGCGCCACCGCTTGGCGCCAAGCTGCCTTGCCTTTGCTTGCCCAGGCAGGCGTGGGTGATGGCGGCAACCGAAGCGACATTGCTTATCCGGTTCCACGGCAAAAATCGCTTGGCGTTAAGATTTTGTTAGCACGCCCGCCCTAGTGTCCTTTCCCGTGCCGGAAAGCAGTCTGCCGGCGGATTGAGGATGGCCGACGAATGATGATGACCCACGATTTGGCTGTCGCAGGCGATACGCTCTTCACGATTGACGCGGTTCGCCTGGAAACAGCCGATGATGCGTTCCTCGACGCGCTGAGCTTTGGCGTGGTGGGCATGTCGGCGGATGGCAACGCCGTCATCTTCAACAGGACGGAAGAACGCTACGCCGGGATGAAGCGGGACATGGTCCTGGGCCAGCCGTTCTTTCTCGCGGTGGGCGTTTGCATGAACAATTACCTGGTGGCCCAGCGCTTCGAGGACGAAGCCGAACTCGATGTCGTGCTCGACTACGTCCTGACGTTCCGCATGCGTCCCACCCCCGTGAAGCTCCGCCTGCTGAAGCGGCCGGACCTGCGGCGGCGCTATCTTCTGGTCCAACGTTGATCGTGCAAGACGCGTCATCCGACCTGGAGGCACTCGAGGCTGAGCACGAAGCGCTGCTTGGCTTTCTCTACATGTGCCCCACGGGCGTGGTGCAGGCGGGGATCGACGGCGCGGTCCGCATGATCAACCCGCATGCCTCGCAGCTTCTGATGCCGGTCGCCGCCCCAGGCGCCATGGGCAACATTTTCGCGGCCCTGGGAAACTGCGCGCCGGAGCTGCGGAACCTCACCGAAGCTTTCGCCGGCCAACGAGGCTACATCTGCCAGGCGCACAGGATCTTTGTCGGCGCCAACGGCCCCGGCCCAAGCGTGCTGTCGTGCTCGCTGCTCAAGATCAACGGCAATTGCCTGGTGGCGGTGCTGCAGGACGTGTCGCGGGAGGTCGAGCAGGAACGCCAGCTCCGGCAGAACGAGGCGCTGTTCGCCGCCTTGGCGGCGGGCGTGAACGATTTCGCCCTGCTGTCGCTCGACGCGGATGGCCGGATCAGCACCTGGAACGCGTCCGGCGCGCGCCAGACAGGGTTCGAGGCCACGGATGTCGTGGGGCGCACGCTGGATGTCCTGATCCATGCGGACAACGCGCAGCCAGATGGCGTGGCGAAACAAATCCGCGCAGCCGCGCATGAAGGCTGGAGCCTGTGGGAGGCACGCTGCGTGCGCCGCGACGGGCAGCGCTATTGGTGCCAGATCCTGGTTTCGGCGCTGGAGGGCGTGACGGGAGGGATCGTCGGCTATTCCGTGGTGATGCGGGATGTGACTGAACGGCGCATGACGGGGGACGAAATCCGTCGCCTGCTGACCACCGATCATCTAACCGGAGCAGCCAATCGCGCTCATTTATTCGACCGAGCCGAGGCGGGGTTGAAGCGCCGTGCCCGAACAGGCAGTCCGTTCTCAGTGATCATGCTGGACGTCGACCACTTTAAATCAGTCAATGACAATTACGGGCATGCGATGGGTGACGCGGTGCTGCGCGCGCTGGTGCGCTGTTGCCGCGCCTGCCTGCAAGAGGATCAAACGCTGGCGCGGTTGGGCGGCGAGGAGTTCACGGTGCTGCTGCCCAACACCGACCTCGCGGGCGCTGTTTGCATGGCCGAACGGATGCGGCAGGCCGCCGCGACGGAACTGGCGTCCCTGGAGGGCCAACCGGTGAAAGCCACGGTCAGCCTGGGCTGCGCGCAAATGGCCGAACACGTCGGGGGCATCGACGCCCTGTTGCGGGCCGCCGACGAAGCGCTGTACCGCGCCAAGCGGGCTGGCCGCAACCAGGTCATGGCGGCGTCCTGGCCGGAGACCTTTGCCGTCGCGGCTTTCTGAGGCGGAAACGGATGGGCGCCGGGGCGGCATTCCTCGGCTGGACTGGGCGCTGCCGGTGGCCGGAGGCTCACGCCGAACCGAACGGACGGTTGAGCCGCACGATTGTCAGGTTCAGGAAGGCGGCGAACGAAACCCACAGCAGGTAAGGCAAAAGCAGCAGGCTGGCGGTTTGCGAGACCGGCCACAGCGCCACCATCGGCGCGAGGATCGAAAGCCAGAGGAACGGCACCTCGATCAACGCCCAGTCCGGCCGCCGCGACCTGAAGAACAGCGGGCTCCAGACGATGTTGAGCACGCCATTGGCGACAAACAGCGCGACCACGAGCGCAGTCTGGTCCCCCGTGCTCAGCGCGAGGTAGAAAGACCACGAGGCCAGCGCCAGGATGACGGTCCAGGCCGGCCCGAACAGCCAGTCGGGCGGCTGCCAGGACGGCTTTCTCAAGGTGCGGTACCAAGGCGTCAGGTCAGTCAGGCCAGCCCCTATGCCAGCCACCAGAAGTCCCCACGCCACGGCTGTGACGATGGCAAGGATCAAGCGTCAACCAGGCCCAGGAGATGCGCCATGTCCTTGAAGAAGATGCGCGCATGCGCCATCGGGTCTTTCCGCACCAGCTTCTTGTTCATGTAGGAGTCCCACGTCAGGCGTTGCACATCGGGGTCTTCGCACATGGTGACGAAGCGCTCCCGCCGCTTGTCGGTGGAATACCAGAACCACTGCATGATGCCCAGGATCAGGAAGACCCGGCCATGCGCGCGCATGAAGCGCCGGCGCGCGGCGCGCAAGGCCTTCGCCTGGCCGGGCAGCAGGACCGCCGCCGCCGCCTCGCCGGCAAGCCGACCGCCTTCCATGGCGTAGTAGATGCCCTCGCCCGACGCGGGCGCGACAACGCCGGCGGCGTCGCCCGCCAGCACCACGTCGCGGCCATTGTCCCAGCGGCGCATCGGCTTCATCGGGATCGGCGCGCCCTCGTGACGGATCATCTCCGCGTCCGCCAGCCCCGCCGCCTGCCGTAGCCGGCCAACCGACTGGCGCAGGGAAAATCCCTTGCGCGCCGACCCCACGCCGACGCTGGCGGTGTCGCCGTGCGGGAAGACCCAGCCGTAGAAATCCGGCGATATCTTGCCCTGATAATAAACATCGCAGCGTTTGCCGTCGAAATCGCCGGCATGGCTTGCGGCCGGGGCGCGGATGATCTCGTGATAGGCGAAGACGTATTTGACGCGGTCGGCGCCCTTGACGCACTGCGCCGCGACGGCGGATTTGGCGCCGTCCGCGCCGATCACGACCCGTGCCCGCGCGCTGGCCACAGGCGCGGCCTTGCCGGCATCCCTTGGCCGGAAATTGACCACGGCCACCCCGTCGGCACCGCGGGTCACCTCGGTGAACTGGCCGGCCACGCGCGTTGCGCCGCTCAGGGCCGCGCGGCCCCGCAGCCATTCATCGAAATCCTCGCGGTTGACCATGCCGACGAAGCCGTTGTCGATCGGCATGTCGACGCCTTTTTCCGAGGGCGACACCATGCGGGCCGCGGAGATGCGCGCGCAAAGCAGATGATCCGGGATATCGAAGTCGCGGATCAACCGGGGCGGGATCGCGCCTCCGCACGGCTTGATCCGGCCGGCGCGGTCGAGCAGCAGCACGGAACGGCCGCGCCTTGCCAGTTCAAGCGCCGCCGTGGCCCCGGATGGGCCGCCGCCGACAACCACGGCGTCATAGGTCTCGGTCATGGCTAAGACACTCCTCCCAACAAGCTGCGTAACGCGAATGCGGTGACCAGCATGCCGATCACGTAAAGGCTGGTGCCGGTGGCGTTGTACCAAGGCGCTTTCTCGCGCGGGTCGCGCAGCAGCGGCACCATCAGCAGCAACTGCGCCATCAGCAGCAACCCGACCGCGAAGCCGGTGGCGACAGCGCCCCAGGCAAGCAACAAGGCGATCACGACGACCTGCGGCAGCGCCATCGC
>CAXTXZ010000341.1:0-774 GCA_964248015.1 uncultured Rhodopila sp.
CCGCCGACGGGTCAGCGGCAAGTTGGCACCATCACGCTCCGGGACCAAACACCTAATCATGGTTCAGCGCCCCACTGCCGCGGCCGCCCCGGTTGGAATTACTTGGGGCGAGCGCACGAACACTGCCACGCCGAGCGCGCCCAGCACCGCGATCGTCCCTGTCAGCATGAACGCGCTGACAAACGAACCGGTCGCCTGCACGATGTAACCGGTGACCAGCGGAGCGACGATGCCGCCGCAGTTCGCGACGAAATGCACGAAGCCTGAGACGCCGCCGACCCGCGCCTCGTCCACCGTGTCCAGGATCACCGCCCAATAGGTGTTCCCGGTCAGGTACATGAAGAACACCGACACGGCCATCAGGGTCACGGCGGCTGACAGGCTCTCGACCGAGCCCGCGACGCCGATGCAGACCGCCGCCACCAGCAGGCAGGTGACCAGCACCAGCTTGCGGGCCAGCAGCGCGTTGCCGGTCAGGCGGAAAATCAGGTCGCACAGCGGCCCTCCGGCGGCGAGGCCGATGAAGCCGACCACCCAGGGGATCATTGTCGTGAAGGCCATGTCCTTGACGCTGAGGTGCCGCGCCATGGTCAGGTAGGTGGGGAACCAGTTGATAAAGAAGAACAGGATGCAGGAATAGCCGAAGAACGCGAAGGCCGTCGCCAGCACCGCGGGCCGCAGGATCAGGGACGACAGCGGCGCCGGCGCGCCGCCGCTTGGCTGGCCGCGCTGGCCCTCGGAAAGTTCCGCCCGCTCGGCGGCGGCCACCCGGCT
>CAXTXZ010000341.1:784-5089 GCA_964248015.1 uncultured Rhodopila sp.
GGTCCGGGCGGTCGGTGGCGAGCGCCATCCAGAACACGACCCACGCCAAGCCGATCGCGGCGATGGCGACGAAGGCGACGCGCCAGCCGACGGCGATCGCCAGGAAGCCCACCACCGGGCCGGACAGGGCCGCTCCCAACGGGGTCCCGGCGTTGGCGTAGCTGACCGCGCTGGCCTGCTGGCGGTGCGGGAACCAGTTGCGGACCGTCTTGTTGAAGGTGGAGCCGATTGGGCCCTCGCCCATGCCGAACAGGACGCGGATGACCAGCAGCGAGGGGATGCTCCACGCCAGGGCGGTCAGGCCGCAGAAGAGGGACCAGGCGGTCATCGAGACGGTCATCACCGCCTTGGGGCCGAACCGGTCGGACGCGTAGCCGCCGACGAAGCAGAACGCCGCGTAGCCGAACGAGAAGCTGCTGAAGACGATGCCGAGCTGGGCGGGTTCGAGTTGCAGGTCGCGGGCGATGAACGGGGCGGCGACGCCGAGGGCGGAACGATCGAGGTAGTTGATCATGCCAGCCAGGAACATCAGCGTTCCGATGACCCAGCGGTAGCGGGCGAACATGGGCTGTTTCCCTTGCTTGGCGGGCGTCAGGCCCGCATCGGCTTGCCGGTGTCGCGCATCAGGATCTGTGCGTGGGCCTCGGTGACTGACGCGTGGTAAGCCTGGGCGGCGTCCGACATGTCGGCGTCGGGGCGCTGCTCGGGTTCGAAATTGCCGTAGGCGTCCACGCCGCGCACGAGCGTGGCGCTGTCGTGCGATCCGGCGGCCTGGCGGACATGGGTCGGGATGTAGCGGATGGCGAAACCGATACGCCGTGTGCCGGACGGGTTGGGATCGGAGCCGTGGATCAGGCGCACGTGGTGGAGCGACATCTCGCCGGCTTGCAGCTCCAGCATGCGGGCGTGGGCGGCGTCCACCTCGACCATGATCTCCTGGCCGCGGCTCAGCAGGTTGTCGGCGCGGAAGGTGTCGCGATGGGGAACCTGGTCCAGCAAATGGCTGCCGGGGATCACGCGCATCGCGCCGTTGGCGGCGGCGCTGTCGGTGATCGCGACCCAGGCGGTGACGACATCGGCCGGATCAAGGCCCCAATACGTGGAGTCCTGGTGCCATGACACGAAGCTTGGGTTGCGCGGCTCCTTGATGAAGAACGACGAGCCCCAGCACAGGATGTCGGGGCCGATCACGTCCTGCACCGCGTCGAGGATGCGGGGATGGCGGATCAGGTCGTCCAGCCAGGTGAACAGCAGGTGCGACTTGTGGCGCAGCTTGCCGGCGAGGATGCCGGCCGGGGCCTCGAACTATTCCAGTGGGTCGCGGAGGCGCGCGGCCTCGGCGGAGGACAGGACCGGGACCGGCGCGTAGCAGCCGGACTCCCGATATTGCCGCAGGGCGGCTTCGGTGAGTGTCATGGCACGTTGTTCTCCCACACGATAGCTGGAGGGCGAACGGGACGCCTGTCAAGCGATCCGAGGATGGGCCAACTCATGAAGCGGTCATTGTTACTTTTGGGGCGGCGACGCGGGCGGCGGATGGGGCAGCAATAAGCTGAGGCGGATGGAGGCGCCGCTGCGTCAAGGAATACAGCGATGCATGACAGTGATGACACAGGGAGTCGCTGCGCCAGGGACGGTAAACCAGCCTATGCAGACGCTCATGAGGGAGAGCGCCGGCTCATGGTTCCTGGCTTTTCATGGCAGGCGAAATGAGGTGATCAAGGTGCCTTCCATCAGATGGCATCGCGTACGAAGGCACCAACCTGAGTATCGCCAAGCCGCCTGCTCAGCGCGGCATGCCGACAGCGCCGGCAGGCACGTCGTAGAAGGCCAGGGTCATCGAGACGCTGGTGTAGTAGCCCATCAGCGTGATCACGTCGGTGACGCCGACATGGCCGAGCGCCTTGATGGCGCGGTCGAAGAGGCCCTTGGGAACCCAGCGCGCGTTGGCCAGGACGGTCGCCATCTCGTAGACGGCCTGCTCGCGCTCGTCTGGGAAGGAGGTTTGCAGGCCGGCGAGGATGGCCTCGACCTTGTCCGCCGGCAGGCCGACTTCCTTGCCGCGCCGCTCGTGAGCGTTGGTCGGGTATGCCGCATGCCAGTGGCTGTTGATGACGCAGACGGCGATTTCGCGCTCGCGTTCGGTCAGGGAGTGCTGGCCGGGGTGGAAGTGCGCGCCGCGCGGGGCGGCGGCCTTTGTCAGCTTGGGGTTTTGCACCCAGATCTTGGTTGGGCCGGGGAGCGTGCCTCGGGTCTCGATCAGCAAGCGGTAGCCTTCCTGCTGCTCGGGGGTCATTTGCTCGTAGGGGATCTCGGCGTAACGGCCAAAGGTTGGCGTGTCGGACATGGTGTTTCCTTCCAGAGCCGGATTTTCAGCCAGTCTGCGACAGGCGTGCGGGCCTGTCGACGCCCGACAGCGGCGGCCAGCCCCATTGAGGTTCGGGTTGGCCGCGCGGGCGGCGATCCGCTTCCGGGCGCCCAGAGGGGGCGGTTGAGGCGAAACCGTTGTGCTTGACGGCCTTCCGCTTGTGTGGACAATTCGGACACCGAAGCAATTCCATGCCCTCGGGTTATTGTTCAGCGGGCCGCAAGAGTCCGTGCGAAGGGAAGAACGTCGTGCAGATCTCCGATGTCGCTGCTGATAGTTTGCCCGGACGGCTTGGGTTCAGTTCCTATCAATGGAAGGTGTTCCTCGTGACCTGGCTGGGCTGGGCGCTGGACTCGACCGACTTTGGCCTGTTCTCTTTCGTGCTGCGCCCGGCGGTGACGGACTTGCTGGGCGGGCAGGCGACACCGGCGCAGATCGGCAGCCTTGGCGGCACTCTCGCGATGGCTGGCCTGCTGGGCTGGGCGCTTGGCGGTTTCGGGCTTGGCATGGTCGCGGACTACTTTGGCCGTGTCCGCACGCTGGCGCTCAGCATCGTGCTGTTCAGCGTGTTCACCGCCTGCCAGGGCCTGTCGCAGACGCCTTTGCAGCTTGGGGTGTTCCGTTTCTTCGCCGGCATCGGCACGGGCGCGGAGGCGACGATTGGCATTGCCCTGGTGGCGGAGGTGTTTGCCCATACCCAACGCGCTAAGGTGCTGGGCATCATGATGACGGGAGGCGCCTTCGGCCCGTTGATCGGCGGCCAGGTCTACAGCCTGGTGGGGCCGTACGGCTGGCGCTCGGTGTTCTTTGTCGGCATCTTGCCGGCGCTGCTGCTGCTGATGCTGCGACGCGGGATGCACGAGCCGGATCATTTCAGGACCGTGCAGGAGCGACGAGCCGCCGTGAAGTCCGCCGGCGCGGCGGCGGGCCTCGCGGACCGGGAGTTCATGCGGTTCTCCTTCGCGCAACTGTTTTCGCGGCCACTGCGCTTCAGCACCTTTGTCGGGCTGCTGTTCTGCGTCGGCACGCTGCTGTCGATCTGGACCAGCAACATCTGGCTGCCCACCATCCAGAGCCTGATGCTGCAGAAGGAGGGCGTGGTGGGCAACGCCGCGATCGCACGCGTCGGCAACGGCATGACGCTGTGGGGGATCGGCGGCATCCTGGGGTATGCCAGCTTCGGTTTCTTCGCCGATCTTGTCGGGCGCAGGCCGACGGTTGTGTTCTACAACGTCGGGGCGATCGCCAGCGGGCTGTTCCTGTATTTGGGCCTTGGCACGTACGAGTATTTCCCGGTGGTGCTGCCGGTCTTCGGCTATTTCGTGTTCGGCGTGTTCTCGGGGCACGCGGTCTACCTGCCGGAACTGTTCCCGACGCATGTGCGGGCGACGGCGGTGTCGTTCTGCAACGGTTCAGGCCGCATCATCACCAGCTTCGGGCCGCTGGTCGCGGGGCTTCTGGTGGCGCCTTTCGGCTCGTTCAACAACGCCGCCGCCTTCATGACGTGCTTCGCGGCGCTCAGCATCGTCGCCATGCTGCTGGGGCGGGAAACGCGCGGCGACGAACTGCCTCGATGAGCGTGACGAACGTGGTGACCGAGACCATGACGGTGCATGGCATCGCGCTGGAGGTGGTTCGGGGCGGGGCCGGGCGGCCCGTGGTGGTGCTGCACGGGTTCCAGCCGGTTGATCCCGAGGGGCGGTTCCTCGGGCTGCTGTCGCGGCGGGCGGGCGTGGTGGCTCCGTCGCATCCGGGGTTTGGGCGGTCGGCGCGGCCCGCGGATTTCGAGAGCGTTCATGACCTGGTGAACCTTTACGCCGCGCTGCTGGATGCGCTGCCGCATGACAAGGTGACGCTGGCGGGGCTTTCCTTCGGCGGCTGGCTGGCGGCGGAACTGGCGGTGCGGTCGTGCCACAGGATCGAGCGGCTGGTGCTGG
>CAXTXZ010000342.1:0-5085 GCA_964248015.1 uncultured Rhodopila sp.
ACATGATTATGCTTTAAAAACATTTAGCTGACGTTCGTTTTTCTTGCACAAGGTTGGGTTCGTCCACGGCGGTTCCGGCGTCGTGCCGCGAGGGATGGCTCAGGAGAAGGCGGAGCCGTGGGCGATGGCGCACGGGGGTGCCAAAGCGGCTTGGCCTCAGTCGTTCAAGGGATAGGCGGCCATCAGGCGGCGCTGGTTCATCCAGTCCTGGTACATCATCCGCACGCCGGACGACGAGAACCCGCGCTTGCGGTTGGCCGCGCCGATGCGGAAGGTGGCGCCGTAGTGGAAGAACTGCGTCCGCCAGGCGTCGAGCAGCTTGGTGCGGGGATCCCAGATGTGGGTCGGCTCCGATCCCACGCCGTTGATCTCGATCACCTTGAAGCCTTCGCCCTGGCGCAACGACGCGATCGAGGCGAAGCGCACGTCGATGCGGCCAAAGAAAAATTCGGGCATCGAGCGCGCCAGCCGCTCGATCGCCTCGGTCATGGCGGGGGTCACCAGATCGTGGCCGTCCTCGAAGATCGAGCCCTTGCAGTGGTTGCCGACGAAGACCAGGGGCACCGCCTCCCCCTGCAGCGGCACGCTGTCCAACCGGCCGGCGAGACGCCGCGTGTACAGGTGCGGCACCAGCCTCGCCCGCTCATCGGCCATGATCAGCGCCCGCAGCGTCGAGCGGCCGTCGCCGATGACGACAGGGGGCCTCTTGATCGTCATGGAGGTGATCCGGCCCTGCTTCTCGTGCGGGTGGCGGACGTAGAAGATGCCGGCCTCGTTCGGGTCGGACACGTAGCTTTGCAACACGATCGTTTCGCCTGGGGGAAAAGCCTTCATGTAGCTGTCAAGCCCGTCCCGGTCGCGCAGCAGCCGCACGCCGGCGCCGTTGCAGCCGATGTCCGGCTTGGCGACCACGGGGTAGGCCAGGCCAAAGGACCGCATGGCGGCCTCGGCCGCCGCCGCGCCGTCGGGACGCGCGAGAACGCCGCAGGCGGGCGCGACCAGGTTGGCCGCGCCGGGGCCGACCTGGTTCAAGATCGACAGCTTGGACTCGCCGCACAGGCCGCCCGTCGTGATGCGCGGGTTGGCCGCCGTCGGCAGGCTGAAATCGCCGTGCCGCACGCCCAGGAGAAGCCAGTGCAGGACCACCGGCGTGTAGAACACCCCGCCGGCCCAGAACTCCAACAACCCCTGGGGGGGGCGGTTGCGCCCCGCCGGGGCGGGGCGTTCGGAGGAGGCGAGGCTGCCGAGCTTCACCGGCTTCCTCCCTGCACGCCGGCGGCTGCGGCGGCGGCGCGTCCCGCCAGTATGATGAAAACGACGAAGCCGGCGGCGCCGGCCCAGCGCCATGCGCCAAGGTGATCCATCAGGAATTGACCCAGTTTCAGTGAGGTGACGAAGAGCAGGCTGGTCCAGCAGGAGGTCGCGAGAACCGCGGCCAGGATGAACTGGCGCAGGTCCGCGCCGACAAAGCCGCAGGTGGTGTAGGTCGGCAGCCGCAGCCCCGGCAGGAACCGGCTGACCAGCACCACCTTGAAGATGCGGCCGGAGATCCAGGCGCGTATGGTTTCCTGGCGGCGAGGCGGCAGATGGCGCGCGATCCATGGCATGTGGGCGCCCAGGCGGCCCAGGCCGTACAGGCCGAGGTCGCCCAGCACGATCCCGGCATACAGCGCGGCCAGGGCCAGCGGGGCGGGCAGCGCGCCTTGCTCGACCTGCATGGCCGCCGCCACGGTTGCCGCGTCCTCCAGGATAAAGGTGCCGACGATGATCGCGCAGCCCTGAAACAAGGGCGAATGACCGGCGAGAGCCAGCAGGGAAGCGATCGTATCAGCCAGCATGAGAGACAGCGACCCCTTTCCAAGCGCGCGATCAGCGAACGCCGCACATTGGGCGGCGAGAGGCGATAATCCCATCACCTGTGCGGGAGGGGAATTGGACAGCACAGGCTACCAACAGGTAGCGTCACTTCGGAAACCGCCAAGAGGAACCAGGAATGAGCGTCATCTGGACCGAGTCGGTCAAACAGGTCGCCGGCATCAAACTGCACATGGCGCGCGCCGGCAGCGGGCCGCCCTTGCTGGTGCTGCATCATGACATCGGGACACCTGACCGCCTGCCTTTCCATGATGCCCTGGCGGCCCGGTTCGACGTCATGGTCCCGCATCATCCGGGCTGGGGCAAGTCGGAGCGGCCGCACTGGCTGCGCCATCCGCGCGACATCGCCGCCATCTACGCGTGGCTGCTGGCCGATCTGGACCTGCCGGGCGCGTCGCTGGTGGGCCTTGGGTTCGGCGGCTGGATTGCCGCCGAAATGGCCAGCCAGGCGCCGGCGGCTTACCGGAAGCTTGTGCTGGTGGGCGCGATGGGGATCAAGCCGCCGGAAGGGGACATCGCCGATCAAGCGATTGTGTCGTACATCGACTACCCACGCTCGGGCTTTCATGACGAGGCCGCCTTCGCGGCGGTGTACGGCGACGTGTCCACCGACCAGTTGGAGGCGTGGGACATCGCGCGTGAAATGAGCTTCCGGACGGCGTGGAAGCCCTACATGTACAGCCAGACGCTGCCGCACCTATTGGGCGGCGTGCGCGCCTCGACGCTGATCATCTGGGGGGACGACGACAGGATCGTGCCGATCAGCGCCGGGCAGGCCTACGCCAAGGCGCTGCCCGAGGCGACGTTCACCACCATCCCGGCGTGCGGCCACTTCGCCGAGATGGAAAAGCCCGAGGTGGTGGCCACGCTGACGATCGACTTCATATCCGGCCATTGAGGGAGTTCTTGCCATGCACATGATGTATTTCACCGAGCAGCCGATGTCGGCGTACGACGCGCAGGCGGGCCTGGATTACGGCGCGACGGCGCTGACGTTCTCCAACAGCCATTTCGACCCGAACGAGGGCAGCCGGCTGTACAACGAGTACCTTGAGGAGTACGTCCTGGCCGAGGAGTGCGGCGCCGACGGCATCATGCTGAACGAGCACCACAACGCGCCGTTCTGCATGCAGGCGCGGACCAACATGTTCGCCTCCATCCTGGCGGCGGTGACCAAGCGGGTGAAGATCGTCATCCTGGGCAACCCGCTGCCGCTGACGGAGAATCCCGTGCAGCTCGCGGAAGAGCTGGCGATGATCGACATGATCTCGAAGGGGCGGCTGGTGTCGGGCTTCGTGCGCGGCGGCGGGCAGGAGCAGTTGGCGAACGGGGTCAACCCGGCGTTCAACCGCGAGCGCTTCACCGAGGCGCACGACCTGGTGCAGAAGACCTGGACGCAGCCGGGGCCGTTCCGCTGGGAAGGCACGCACTACCAGCAGCGCGTGGTGAACCCCTGGGCGATCCCGATGCAGAAGCCGTATCCGCGGGTGTGGATACCGGGCGTGCTGTCCAAGGAGACGGTGATCTGGACGGCGCAGCAGCGCTACCCGTACATCGCGCTGAACACCTCGATCGAGGCGACGAAGACGATCCGCGAAACCTACGCGCAGGCGGCGGCGGATGTGGGCTACACCGCCGGGTCGGAGAATTTCGGCTACCTGATTCGCGTGCATGTGCAGGACACGGAGGAGAAAGCCATGCGCAACGCGCGGCAGTTCATGTGGATGCAGGGCGAGTTCACCGGCCTGGCGAATCCGGTCTGGGCCAATCCGGCGGGGTATTTCTCGCCGTCCGGGCGGCGGGCGTTCGTGGAGTTCTCGACCGGGCGGGCCACGAACCCGCGCGGCAACCCGACCTTCGAGGACCAGGTCGCCAGCACCATGATCATCGCCGGCACGCCAGACCAGGTGATCGAGCGGCTGAAGTACCTGGTGCAGCACACCAAGCCGGGGATCATGGGGATCTGGGCGAATGACGGCACGGTCAGCAAGGAAGACCGCCGCCGCTGCATCCAGTTGCTGTGCGGCGAGGTGATGCCGGCGATCAAGGAGTACGGCGCCACCCTGGGGCTGAAAGACCCGTGGGAGGCCAACGCGCCGGTGCATCTGCGGTATTCAAGCGACCTTGAGGCGCATAAGGTGGCGGCGGAATAGCCTGACGCGGCGCTTGCCAGCCTGCCCTGCGGGGAGAGCGGCTGGCTGCGTCCAGCCAGCCGCTGCGATTGCCCGCGCCTTCGCGCCGCTCCAGGCACGTTTGGCAAGCTTTTGGCGGCGGCGTCCGGGCCGATGGCGCGGGCCTGCGGCGGCGTCGCGCGGGCGTAGCGGCCGGACCGCTGCTTTCAGTGGCTCAGGGCTTACGGACGGGAGGAACGACGGATGACATGGACACGGATCACGGACCCCGAGACGGTGGCGGGCTTGCTCCCCGCCTGGATCGGGCGGCGGATGATCGGGCTGCGCGGCTCCTTCGGCCTGCTGCTGACAACGGGCGACGTGATCCGCCTGACGTCGGTTTCGGCGGCCTATCAATCATCCGAGGGCGGCATGCTGCTGGACGTGCTGCTAGACCATGCCGGCGTGCCGGATGGCGTGGACCTGGCTTGGCAATCGAAGCACTTCCTGGGCGCGCCCGTGCCAGGCGCCACGCTGGCAACGGTGAACCTGGCGCACATCGTGGCCGCGGTGGAGTTCGTTGTGGCGGAAATGGCGGTGAATCCCGGCGACGAGGTTGTCGATTTCAATGATGCGATCGAGGCGGATGCCGATCCCGAAATGGTGCAAGCCGTGGGACAGGGCGCAGGCCGCGTTGGCTAGAAGCCGTTCCGGTCATGGGCTGGCAGCTTGCGCTGGGATGCGAGCGCAAGGCGGCCCATGGACGGATTGGGGCCGATGAGCTTCCAACAGGCTCCTGCTCCGCGTGCTCAGTGCCTTGATAGCCGGCGGCCCAACAGGAAAACCAGGACGCGAACCGAAGCCGAAGGAAACGTGGCAACCGGCTGGACGTCAGAGGGGCGCGCCCGGCGCGAGATCCCGCAGCAGAGGCCTGGGCATCAACTATGGGCTTTTTGACAAAAGCGCCTCTATGCGTCCGGCAACCTGAGCTTGCGAATAGGGTTTTTCTATCAGGTTGGACCTGCACAGATTGACTGCCTGGACGCTTAGGTTCGGGATGTAGCCCGAGGTCAGAAGAACGGGCACGCCTGGGTGGTTC
>CAXTXZ010000343.1:0-5079 GCA_964248015.1 uncultured Rhodopila sp.
GTTCCATTCCGCCCAGCCCGGCGGGAAGCCGCCGACCTGGTAGCCGCCCGGACCGATGTCCCACGGCTCGGCGATCAGCTTCGTGGTCGAGAGCACAGGGTCCTGCAAACAGGATTGCAGGAACCCGTGCGCTTCGTTGAAGCCATCGGATTCGCGCGCCAGGATGGTGCCAAGGTCGAAGCGGAAGCCATCCACGTGCATCTCGGTCGCCCAGTAGCGCAGGCTGTCGGTGACCATCTGCACGACTCGCGCGTGGCTCATGTTCAGCGTGTTGCCGGTGCCGGTGTCGTTGATGTAGTATTGCGGGTTGTCGGGCATCAGCCGGTAATAGGACAAGTTGTCGATGCCGCGGAACGACAAGGTCGGGCCGTTCTGGTTGCCCTCCGCCGTGTGGTTGTAAACCACGTCGAGGATGACTTCGAGGCCCGCGTCGTGCAGGCGGGCGACCATCTCCTTGAATTCCGAGAACACGAAGTCGGGGACCGCTGAGTACCGCGGGTCGGGGGCGAAGAAGCCGATCGTGTTGTAGCCCCAATAGTTGGTCAGGTTGTTGTCCAACAAGTAGCTGTCATTGACAAAAGCATGGACAGGCAGCAGTTCCACGGACGTCACGCCCAGCGACTTGACGTAATCGACGACCTCCTTGCGGCCAAGGCCGGCGTACGTCCCCTTCAGGCGTTCCGGCACGGCGGGATGCAGCTTGGTGTAGCCGCCGACATGGGTCTCGTAGACAATGGTGCGGTCCCACGGCACGGAGGGCGCGCGTTCGCGGCCCCAGGTGAAAGCCGGGTCGATCACCCTGGATTTCGGCATGAAGCGGGCGCTGTCGCGTTTGTCATAGGTCAGGTCCGACTCGCCCATGACATAGCCGAACAAGGCCGGGTCCCATTTCAGGCCGCCGACATGCGCCTTGGCGTAAGGGTCGAGCACCAGCTTGTTCGGGTTGAAGCGATGCCCGGCTGTCGGCTCGTAGGGGCCATGCACGCGGTAGCCATAGGTTGTCCCCGGCCTCGCGTCCGGCAGGTAGCCATGCCAGACCTCGTTGGTGAATTCCGGCAGCTCAATGCGCTCCAGTTCCTTCTCGCCGCTGTCGTCGAACAGGCAGAGTTCCACTTTCGTGGCGTTTGCCGAGAAGAGCGAGAAGTTAACCCCGAGACCATCCCATATTGCGCCAAGCGGATTGGGCGAGCCTTCGCTGACCCGCGATTTCAGTATGGCTGGGGGCATGCAAATCCTCGGACGTTTGATGGGATGAACCGGGCAAAAAAAGGGGGGGCTGCGAGTGCCCCCCCCCCTTTATCGTCAGCGGATTGTCAGGCCGTCAGGCGGCCGAGCACGTAGCCAATCGCAAGGGCTACCATGGTGGAAACCACTGGCTGCGACTTGATCACGTCGCTGAACTGCGCCGCTGCCTGTTGCGCCTGACCGCTGGCCTGGTTGTACAGGCCTTGCGCCTGGGTCTTCGAGTCGCCGGTCACGTCGCCGACGGCTTCCTGCACCCGGCCACCAAACTCGCGAGCAGTGCCTTCTACGGTATCGTCCATTCAAACCTCCTGTGGAACCGGGAAACCTGCGAACGCGCGAGTACGCGAAAGGTTGCGTAACGACGTGGCGAGCCTCACCCATAGTGCAGCTTAAGCCCGGGCGTGGCCCATGGCAAGACGCCCAAACGGCCGCTGTCCGACAGGGTGACGTAGGCCGTGCGCATGTCCGCGCCGCCAAAACACACGTTGGTCGGATAGACATCGGGCATCTTCACCGCCCGCACAACCTCCCCATTCGGGGAGATTTCGGTGACGTGGCCCGTGTTCAGCGTCGCCACGGCAATGTTGCCGTCAGCCATCACCGCCAGGCTGTCAAAACGCGCATTGCCGGGCAGGCCGGCGATCACCTTGCCTGAGTGATGCGCGTGCGGCGGGGGTTTGCGCAGAACGCCAGGCGCCTCAATGTCAAAGGCCCAGAGGCGGGCGCCTTCCGTGTCCGCAACGTACAGCGTCCTGCCGTCCGGCGACAGGCCGCAGCCGTTGGGGCTGAGGATCGGATGGGCGATCTCCTTGATCATCGATCCATCCGGCAAGGCGTAATACAGGCCGCCATGGTCCCGGTGACGGGCGAACCGCTTGCCAAGGTCGGTGAAGTAGAAGCCGCCGCGCGCATCGAAAACCAAGTCGTTCGGAGCCGAAAGCCCGCGGCCATCGACTTCGGCATAGAGCGTCGTCGCCGCGCCGGTCTTGGCGTCGATGCGCTGGATCGAACCGGATTTGTAATCAGGATGCGGCGCGACGCCCATCGAGTGGCCCTCGACGTATAGGCTGCCGCCATTGTTGCACAAGTACAGCGCGCCGTCGGGGCCATAAGCCAATCCGTTCGGACCGCCGCCGCAGCGCGAGAACACGGTGGCCGTGCCGTCGGGAGCGATTCGGGAAAGCTGGCTGTTGCGGATTTCGGTCAGGATGACAGCGCCGTCCGGACAGACGACCGGTCCCTCCGGAAAGCCAAAGCCGGTCGCCAGAATGGCCACTTCAGGCGTCGATGTGTCGGTCATTGCGATGTTCCTCCCGTTTCACATGGCGGCAGTGTCGCCTGAACGGACGCCAGGTCAAGCGAACCGGAAAGGGAACACGGGCCATCAGGTTCACCCGCCGCGGCAACCCCGGCATGTTGACGATTGAAACGGTAGCGGACCCGTCATCCCAGGCGCCTGAGGCGGTGGCGCGGACCACGGCCGCATCGATCAAACCCAAGTGGCGCCAAGGCCGCGCAAGGGTTGATGGAGCAGGCGCCGGCGCCATTGCCACGGGACCAGAGGCATGAATTGGAATCGCGGCATTGAGCCAGCGGCGGCAACGTTGGCCGGCCTGCTCGACGCTTGGGCCAGCGTCCGGCGCCGGCAGTTCCCGCCCGGCGCCGATTGCGCCCACCGGCACAGGCTGTCGTGGCCTGTCAAGCCGTCGCGGATGAGGAACCTGGACGTGTGGCGCCGGACCCTGGCAGCCTCACCACACCTTGATTGGAGGGGCCTGGCCCTTTGGCAGGAGCGGATTGGCCGTCCACTCCTGGAACATCATGTAGCGCGGAGCGAGGAACATGTAGCTGCGCTCCACCACTTTCCACATGAATTCGTCGAAATGGCCCGACGCGCCGGCCCAGTCGGAGAAAATCGGCGTCCAGGCATGGTTGGTGCGGAACAGCCAGTCCCGCTTGCGCCGCATCTCGGCGATCGTTGCTGGCACGTCGCGCAGCATGACAAGCACGTCGTCCATGCCTGCGTCGACGTCATCAAAGCGCTTGGTGATCTCCGCGATGCCGCGGCGCGCCAGTAGCTGGACCTGCTTCACCGTCTCCCGCCGCGCGGCGGGAAGCTCCTTGAGGCTGCTGCGCATCAGCTTGTCGGCGATGCCGGAGATGCCGCGCGTGAGCATGCGCCGCATCGCCTCGATATGGGCAAGCTCGGCGATGATAGAGGCGACGCGTGCCCGGATTTCATCCGGATTTATTTCTCCGAGTTGGCTGGCAGCGCCGACAATGGCCTCTCGCGCCAGCTTCTGGTTGGCCGCCTCGGTTTCCCAGCCGGGCACCGGGCCTCCTGCGATCGTGAAGCTTTGGCCCATGCGGGCGAAAACGCAGCGAACCAGGCTGTGCCACATCCGGCTGGCGGCAACCCGCCGGTCCTGCTCGACTGGATCCCAGCTTGCAATGCCTTGCAGTTCGGATGGCAGCGTGTCGCCGATGCGGACCGCCACGACAAAGTCCAGCGCTTCCTCGATCAGCTTCAGCATCTTGCCATCGGCGCTATCCGGCTCCAGGCCGAATTCGCGCGCAACCGAGCGAAGCGGGAGCACCGCCGCCTGGGTTTCAAGTTCCACGACCATTGACGGCACCTGGCTGCCCCCACTAAGCCGAAACACCGGCTCTCCCAACAAGCGGAAGCCTGGATGGCTCAACTGGCACACTTGTGGAACGGGCTGGTTCATCAAAAACTTCCGTATTCATGGGCCTGATCGCCAATGGTAACAGGGAGTTTTTAAGGAAGGGTTAATAGTGCTGGCGGGCTCCCAACGGTCTTGCGTTGCTGGCAGGCTGTCGCGGGGCGCCCTTGGCGCGAGGCCTGCCTGGCTGAAGCCATGCCTGCCTAGCTGTTCTTCCCGCCGTACCGCCGCACACGCAGGTCGGCCTGCTCCTTGTGCCCGGAAAAATTCTCGATGGCGCACAGGCGTGAGCAGTATTCGCCTATCATCGCCGTCGCTTCAGGGCTTACCTGTTGGTAGGTGACGGTCTTGAGGAATTTGCCGACCCAAAGGCCGCCGGTGTAGCGGGCCGCCCTTTTGGTCGGCAGCGTGTGGTTGGTGCCGATCACCTTGTCGCCATAGGCGACGTTGGTTTCCTTGCCGAGGAACAGCGCGCCGTAATTGGTCATGCGGTCCAGGAACCACCGCGGCTGGCGCGTCAGGACCTGGACGTGCTCGCTGGCGATACGATCGGCCTCCGCGACAAGCTCATCGTCGGTGTCGCACAGGATGACCTGGCCGTGGTCGCGCCAGGCGACGCTGGCGATGTCAGCGGTCGGCAAGATGGCCAACTGGCGGTCGATTTCCGCCTGCATGGTTTCGGCGATGCGCCTGGACGTGGTCAGCAGGATCGCGGGAGAGGTCGGGCCATGCTCGGCCTGGCCCAGCAGGTCGGTGGCGCACATCTCCGCGTCGGCGGTGTCGTCGGCGATGATCAGGGTTTCCGTCGGCCCCGCCAGCAGGTCGATGCCGACCCGGCCGAACAACTGGCGCTTGGCTTCCGCCACGAAGGCGTTGCCCGGGCCGACAAGCATGTCCACAGGCGCGATCGTCTCCGTGCCAAGGCCCATGGCGGCAACCGCCTGGATGCCGCCGAGAAGGTAGATCTCATCGGCGCCGCCCAGGGCCATGGCGGCGACCGTGGCGGCGGGCGGGATGCCGTTCAGCGGCGGCGTGCAGGCCGCGACGCGCTTCACCCCGGCGACCTTGGCGGTCAGCACGGACATGTGCGCCGACGCGACCATCGGGTAGCGGCCGCCGGGGACGTAGCAACCAACGCTGGCAACGGGAA
>CAXTXZ010000344.1:0-5068 GCA_964248015.1 uncultured Rhodopila sp.
GGCTGGTCAGCGCGCGGGAGAACAGGCCGGTGTATTCGCCCTTGATGTCGAAGTAACGAATTTCCTTGAAGTTGAAGATCCGCTCGTAGAAGCCGCTCCAGACGTCCATGCGGCCACGGCCGACGTTGTGGGTCAGGTGATCGAGGTAGAACAGCCCCTGCCCTTCCGGCCTCGGGTCGGCGTCGCCGGTCCAGGCAAATTCGCTGTCATAGGCTGATCCCTTTTCGCCGTAACGGTCGATGAAATACAGCAGGGAGCCGCCGATTCCCTTGATTGCCGGCACATCCATCGCCTGCTCCGCATCGGCCGGTTCCGCGCCCAGGGCGATCGCGCGGTCATGGGCGGCACGCGCATCGACGACGCGGAAGGCCATGGCGGAGGCGCAGGGGCCATGCGCCTCGGCGAAGCGGACGGCGTGGCTGCCAGGTTCCTCGTTGACCAGGTAATCGACGTCGCCCTGGCGATACAGCGTGATGGCCTTGCGGCGGTGCCGCGCCACCGGGGTGAACCCCATCGCGCGGAACAGGGCGTGGAGTTCGGCGGGGTTGGGGTGGGCGAACTCGACGAAGCCGAAGCCGTCGGTGCCGGCGGGGTTGTCGGCGGTGATCGCGGCCGGAGGGGCTTGGTGCGGAAACGGACCCATTTGATTTCTCCCATCGTTGCAGGCTCGGAGAATGCCAGCGATGCAGCGCAATGGGCATGTGAAATGTGGGTTTTTCCGGTTAAATCCGCACGGTTCATGCGGCATTGGATGATCCATGCAAAACCTTGACGATTTCGACCTGAGGCTGCTCACGGCGTTGCAGCGCAACGGCCGGCTGACCAACCAGGAGGTTGGCGAGCGCATCGGCCTGTCGCCGTCACAATGTTCCCGCCGCCGCGTCGCGCTGGAGAGCGCCGGCCTTATTCGCGGCTATCGCGCGGAGCTTGCCGCCGAAGCGCTGGGCTTCCGCCTGCTGGTGTTCGTTCATGTCACCCTTGCGGCGCATAGCGGCGCCAACGCGCGGAACTTCCGTGAGCTGGTGGCGCGGGTGGACGAGGTCCAGGAAGCGTATGCGCTGACCGGAGACACCGACTACCTGCTGAAGGTCGTCGTGCGCGACCTGAAGGACCTTTCGGCGCTGGTCAACGACGTGCTGTTGCCGCACGAGACGGTGGCCCGTGTGCGCTCATCGATTGTGCTTGACCGGCTGAAGGAAACCGCTCGCCTGCCGTTGCGGCCGGGCTGACGGCTGTTCTCCGCTCCGCCTTGCTGTTATTTGACACCATCCCCGCCGCCGCAGCATCCTTGTTGCCATGTCGCGGCAGGCCACGGAGTCGGCGATGCGATGGCCTTTAAACTGAACCGGGTCTATCCGGCAGACGGACGCACAAGAGATGGTGGAACCTCGGGCGGCTCTTGAGGCGGTTGGCTTGCTGCCGGATGTCGAAATCGACATCGCCGGCGCGGCCTTGCAGCTTGCGCGGGTGGACGCGCCTGATGCCGACTGGAAAGCCGCGGACCGTCACCTGTCCAGGATCGCGCAACGGGCGGCCAGGATAACGGTGGAGAACCTGCCGGCGCGGGCCACGGCGCTGGCGGGCCTGCTCATCAATGAATTCGGCTACGCGGGCGACACGCAAACGTATGATGACACCGCCAACGCCAACCTGATCAAGGTCATCGAGCGCCGGCGCGGCCTGCCGGTGGCCTTGGGGATCATCTGGCTGCATGCGGCGCGGTCCGCCGGCTGGGGTTGCCACGGCGTTGATTTCCCGGCGCACTTCCTGGTGGCGCTTGAGGGCCATAAGACCCAGGTCGTCATTGATGTGTTCCACGGCGGGCAGGTGATGACGGCGCGGGACCTGCGGGTGTTGCTGAAGCAGGTGGAAGGCGACGAGGCGGAACTGCGGCCGGGCCTGCTGCAACCCATGAGCACGCGGCGGGTCCTGCTGCGGCTGCAGAACAACATCATGACCAGAAGGCTGCAAGCCGGCGACCTGGAGAGCGGGTTGCGCTGCGCCCAGGACATGCTCCGCTTCGCACCCGACCAGGCGGAGCTTTGGCGGCAAGCGGGCGAAATGAACCAGAAGCTGGAGCGGATGACGTCGGCGCGGGATTGCTACCAACGGTATCTCGACCTTGTGCCGAAAGGCCCTGTCGCCGACCAGCTACGCGTGCAGCTCGAAATCCTGAGGTCGATGCTGCATTAGGCTGGGCCAGCGTCACGCAGGCCAGGCCGGCGGGTGGTAGCCCAGCGGGACCGAGGGACGCGCCCAACGGGGCGGCGTCTCGGACAACTGGACCACCGGTTTCAGGTGTCGCAGCCGGCCGGAAGGCGTGTCGCTCACCATCGACCAGCCTGCCAGTTCGTCTGGCGTGAACTCGGACGGGATGCCTTGCAGGTCGGCGGCGGGGATTTCCCCCAGGCCCACGATCCACTTGCCGACCTGCGCCAGCGAGATCCGCACCAACCAGCTTCCGCCCTGCGTGGCGCGCCGGTTCAGCGCGATCATTGCGCCGGCCGCCATCAGGTAGCCCGTGCAGTAGTCGATGGCGGAAACCGGATAGAATTGCGGGCCGGGCGCCTTGCCGGGAACGACCTCGGCTTGCCGGGAGGTCATGCCGCTGACGGTTTGGACAACGGTGTCGAAGCCTCGGCGGGACGCCCAGGGGCCGGTGTGGCCAAAGGCGCAGAGCGAGACATAGACCAGGCCGGGGCGGATCGCCGCCAGTTCCTCGGGCGACAGGCCGCGGGAGCCGAGCGTGCCCGGACGGTAGCCTTGGGAGAAGACATCGGCTTGGCGGACCAGGGTTTTCAGGGTGTCGAGGTCGGCTGGCTGGCGCAGGTCGAGATGGGCGGAGAGCTTGCCGTGGCCGGTGTCGGCCTCCTGGTAGCCGAGGTTCGGCAGGTGCGCGCCGGTGATCTTCATGACCTCCGCGCCGTGTTCGGCGAGAGTGCGGGCGCAGGTGGGGCCGGCCAGCACGCGCGTCAGGTCAACCACGCGGATGCCGGACAAGGGACGATTGCCCTCCGGCAGAGGCTCGGGGGCGCTGTCGCCGATGCGGATGATCTCCATCAGCGGCAGGGCGGCGATGGCGGCGGCTTGCGGGTGGTCGGCCCATTCCTGGGCAGTGCGCGCCATGCCGCCGGCGCCTTTGGCGGCGATGATGGCTTCCTCCAGGTCGGCGGCGTTCCAAGCGAGGATCGCCTTGGCGACGGCGGCGCGGTCCTCGGCGCAGCCAAGGACTTTCAGGGCGGCGGCGCGGTGGTTGGGGAAGTTGGCGTGGATGTAGCCCCAGCGGCCGTCTTTCGTGGGGTAGACGCCCATGATGGGGTTGCGCTCCGCCGACAGGTCGCCGTCGCCGAGCTTCATGTAATGGCCGCTGCGGAGGGAGGCGGTGGCCTGGCGGAGATCGACGGTCACTGCCTGGCGGCGGCCGGTGCGGGTTTCCCACAGGTCGGCGGCGGCAAGGCCGGTGGCGGCGAGGGTTGCCGCGCCTGCGGTCGCGATGCGGAACGGGGTGGGCAGGACGGGGTCGCCGCGACCGGTGAAGCTGACGGCGCCGGCATGGTCGGCGGACCAGCCGGCGACGGGCAGGATGGAGCGCAGGGCGTTGTGCGGCATGGCGGGACGATCCCCGATTGGTTGTTCGGATGGGATCATGCACCAGATCGCGGGCTTCGGGAACGGCTTGGGTCGCGGGAAAGTCGGGGCGGATTTAACGGCTGGCGGAGTCGCCTGCCGCGAACCAGGTGGCGCGGTAAACCTCGTTAAGCGCCACGCGGAAACCGATGCTTTCCAGCACAAGCTCGCCTTCGTTCACGGCGATTGGCTGATCCGGCCACGCACCATCGGCGTCCCGCCGCAGCACCAGCGCGCCCATGGCGGCGGTGCGGAACACCACGATTTCCCGCACGGTTGGGATGGTGGTGCAGGCCCAGACGTTGATCCAGGTTTCAGCCTGGTTGCCGGGGGACAAAATTTCGATAATCAGGACCGGATCGACGAGCGTGGCGTCTTTCTGCCCGATGGGCGAGCAGGTTACCGCCAGATCGGGGCTTCTGAAATTAATGTCGGGGTTACTGGGTATGATGACGCCCGGTGTTGTCACGATCGTGCAAGGACTGGATTTACTGTCCAGGAAGGCGCCGATCAGGCGATCTACCCTGCTCTGGATCACGCCATGAGTCGGACTTGGCGGAGCCATCGCCTCGGGGACGCCGTCCACCAGTTGCCACAGCGCACCCGGCGGGGCGTCCCAGGCAAGGAACTCGTCAACTGTCAGGAAATCCGGAAGCTTTTGCGCCGGTGTCATGGCGGCAGGCTAGCATGATCCGTGGCGGCTTGCGAAGGCCGAGCTTGACGTTCACTCGTCGATCGGCAAGCCCAGGATCAGGTAGCTGAACGACTTGCCGTGCGAGTCCAGGTTCAGCGAGGTGTTCACGCCACCCTCCAACGCGTCGAGCATGACGAAGTTCAAGCCGTGCAGGTCGTCCATCTCGTAGCGGGTCACTGATCCGGTGAAAAGCTTGGGGAAGGCCCGTTTGATCCTGTCTGCCGTCAGCACCCGTTTCAGCAGGGGATAGTCGCTGGGGTCGTAGGCCCAGACCGAGACGTTGGACGTGTTGCCCTTGTCGCCGGCGCGGGCGTGGGCGATGTCGTGGATGCGGCGGGTCATGCGGTGAACATCTCGAACGTCGGGGCGACCTGGTCGCGGGCAATCAGCGCCGAGTGGGTCACGACGCAGGGCGTCACCTGGCCTCGGTAGCCGCCGCCGCCGGCGGGGCCGCAGCACAGCAACGATTCGACTTCCCACAGCATCGTGTCCATGTCGTCACGGTCGGTGGAGCGCAGGGCGACGTGCAGGCGGATGTCGGCGGCGTCGCTGACCGGCAGTTCCGCTGTCTGGTGCAGCGAGTTCAGCCCGATCAGGTCGATGCGCAGGTCGCCGCCGAGCTGGTTGATGCGGGTCAGGCGCTGGCGGACGACATCGGCGGCGAGCTGGGCGCGGGCGCGGGCGGTGGGCCCGGCGTAGCTGGCGCCGGCCTCGCCCAGGCAGCCGCCGTCGACGCCGCGCGTTGGG
>CAXTXZ010000345.1:0-5057 GCA_964248015.1 uncultured Rhodopila sp.
GCTGCGCCCGATCCGACCATGCCGAATGCGAAAAGGTGAGCTACGCGGTCAGCCAAGCTGATGCAAGGGGGGCAGGCTGCGGCGGCTCGTCCATTTTGACAAGACGAGGCCCGTTTGGAAACTCGACGCCATCATAGATTTCCGCCATTGGAATGGTGACGCCGATTACCGGCATGTCCACGGCGGCGGCAATTCCCTCAACAATGTGGCGGACCCAGGATCGCTCCTGAGCAGGTGACCAAAGCCTTCTCCAGATGGAGGTCGCTGGAAAGATGATGATCGACGCGCCACTTTATTGCTCCATGTCGGCTGCGCCGATGGGGTCGCGCGGGCTGAGCGGGCATGCGCCGCGGGCGCAAAGGCTCAATCCGCCAGCGGCGCCGTCCAGGCGTCGTAGCCATAGACCCAGTCCGCGTCATGCGCTTCCTTCAACCAGGTGTTCCGCGCCGAGGTTTGCTGGATGCGGCTCGCGCGCGGCTTGCGCGTGGCTTCATAGCGGCGAAGCGCACGAGAGATGCCGTCGCGCTCAACCCCGTCCAGGCAGCGCGCCAGCACGGCCGCATCCTCGATCGAGGTTGACGCGCCCTGCGCCATGTACGGCGTCATCGGGTGGCATGCGTCGCCCAGCAGCGCCACGTTGCCGTTGACCCATTGCGGCATCGGATCGCGTTCGACCAGCGCCCATTTGTGCACGTCCGGGCAAGCGGCCAGGATGGCGCGGACCTGCGGATGGAACGTGTCGTAGGCGGCGCGCAAGGTGGCAAGGTCGCCCTTCGCCGACCAGGATTCGACCGAAAATTCAGGCTCTGGCGTGCTGGTCACGAAATACAGCTCGTCTCGCCGGGGATTGATGAAGTAACTGACGATGTGCCGGTCCGGTCCCCACCATTTGACACAGGGCGCGACCGGAAAACCGTTCAGCAAAGACGTCGGGAAGACGGCGCGATAGGCGACCCGGCCCGTGTACCGCGGCTTTTCCTTGCCGAACAGGGACTCACGCGCCACGGAATGCACGCCGTCGGCGCCGATCACCGCGTCGGCTTCAGCCGTTTCGCCATTGCAGAAGGCCATGCGCACCGTGCCGTCGGCCGCCTCATCAAGATCCGCGAGCTTATGGTCCTGGCGAATGATGTCGGCCGGCACAAGCTCCGCCAGCATGGCGTGCAGGTCGCCGCGGTGCATCAGGAAGTAGGGCACGCCATGACGCTCGCGAACCGCCTGCCCGAGCGGAAAAGCGTTTGTCAGTTCGCCAGTGTCATGCTCGCGCGACTCGTTGCTGACGGGCTGGAACGCCTGCGCCAGCAACTTGTCCCGCAGGCCCAAGCCGTAAAGCACGCGGACGGCGTTGGGCGCCTGCTGGATGCCGGCCCCAAGGCGGGTGAAGCCGCGCGCCTGCTCATAGATGCGAACCTCAACGCCGACACGGCGCAGGCAGGCAGCGGCGGCCAGGCCGCCTATGCCAGCCCCGATTATGGCAATCCGGAGCATTGCTTTCCCCTCCCTCGGTTCCGTATCCAGCGTCCCGTGTTCCAGGACGGCCGGCAAGAGGTCCGGCCGCGCCTGTTGCGGACGATGCCAGACGCCATGCCTAAACCAGCCGGCCGTCCCGCAACGTCACCGTCCGATCCATGCGCGCCGCAAGGTCCGGGTTGTGCGTCGCGATCAGCGCCGCCAGCCCTTGATCGCGCACGATCGCCAGCAGTTCCGCGAACACCGTCTCGGCGGTCGCCACGTCCAGGTTCCCGGTCGGCTCATCCGCCAGCAACAGCTTCGGCTGGTTCGCCAGTGCCCGCGCGATCGCCACCCGCTGCTGCTCACCTCCCGCCAGCGCGCTCGGCAGATGGCCCAGCCGGGACGCCAGGCCGAAGCTCGTCAACAGCGCGCGCGCGTGCGTCACGGCGGCGCGCCGGGACCGGGCGGCGATCATCTGCGGCAGCACGATGTTCTCAAGCGCGGTGAACTCCGGCAGCAAATGGTGGAACTGGTAAACAAACCCGATCGTGTCGCGCCGCAGCGCGGTGCGCGCCGCGTCAGGCAGGCCGCCCGCGTCCCGGCCCTCGATGATGACCGAGCCGCCATCAGGCCGGTCGAGCAGGCCGGCGACATGCAGCAAAGTGGATTTGCCAGCGCCCGAGGGCGCCACCAGCGCCACGATCTCCCCCGTCCGCAGCGTCAGGTCTGCGCCACGCAACACCGCAAGCTCCCCCGCGTCGCCGCGATAGCTTCGGGTCACGCCAAGCAGCGCCAACGGGTCATTCATGCCGCAGGGCTGCCACCGGGTCGGTGCGCGCGGCGCGCCAGCTCGGATACAGGGTGGCCAGCAGCGACAAGACCAGGCCCAGCCCGACCACGCGCGCGACGTCGCCCCAGTCAATCGTGCTGGGCAACTCGGACAGCATGAACACCGACGCGTCGAACACCCGCCCGCCTGTCAGCCGTTCCACGAAATGCTGCACCGCGACGATGTTGCGGCAGAACACGATGCCGATGACCGCACCGATCAAGGTGCCGCTGACGCCGACGAATGCGCCGCACATCAGGAAGATGCGCATGATGGCGAAGCTGCTGGCGCCGATGGTGCGCAAGACGGCGATGTCGGCGCGCTTGTCCTTCACCAGCATGATCAGGGACGAGACGACGTTGAACGCCGCCACCAGCACGATCATGCCAAGCACGATGAACATCGTGTCCTTTTGCACTTGCAGCACGCCAATGATGGTGTCGTTGGCGTGTCGCCAGTCGCGCATGAGGACCGGCCGGTTGTCCAGCAGAGCCGCCAGGGGACGCGCCATGGCGTCCACCTGATCCGCGTCGCGCAGCCGGATCTCGATCCCGGTGATGGCGTTCGGCTTCTGGAAGAACACCTGGGCGGCCGGCAGCGGCAGGAACACGACGCTGCTGTTGTAGTCGTTCAGCCCGGCGTCGAAGATCGCCACAACCTTGTAGGCGCGCACCCGGGGAATGGTGCCGAACGCCGTCGCCGCCCCTTCCGGCGAGATCA
The DNA here is from genome assembly GCA_964248015.1 of uncultured Rhodopila sp. Taxonomy (GTDB): domain Bacteria; phylum Pseudomonadota; class Alphaproteobacteria; order Acetobacterales; family Acetobacteraceae; genus Rhodopila. The sequence continues at coordinate 3,002 of CAXTXZ010000345.1, forward strand.
CGGTCAGCGAATCGCCGAGACGCAGGCGATAGGCATTCGCCAGCCCGACGCCAACCACGATGGCATCGTCGCCGTTGAAGCCGGCCAGGTCGCCGGCAAGGATGTGGTCGCTGATGGGATGCAGGGCCCGCAAGTCCTCCAGGCCAATGCCCCGGACCAGTCCGCCGCGCGCGCCGCCGCCTTCGGTGCTCAGCAACGCCTGCCCATCCAGCACCGGGGTCGCCGAGGCCACATCGGCAAGGCCGCGGATCTGGCTGACCAGCGACGGGTAGGCGTCGATCTTCTGCCCGGCATAGGCCTCGATCGTGATGTGGCCGTTCACGCCCAGGATGCGCGAGACAAGCTCGGCCTGGAAGCCGCTCATGACCGAGGTCACGACGATCAGCGTCGCCACCCCCAGCGCAATGCCAATCAGGGAGAAGATGGCGATGATGGAGACAAACCGCTCGCCTTTCCGGGCGCGCAGGTAGCGTCCCGCGACCATGCGTTCAAAGGGGCCGAACATTCAGCCGATCCGGCTCAGTGCCGCCTCCGGCGCAACCTCCTCGCGTTCCCCGGTTGCCCGCCGCTTCAGCTCGACCTTGCCAGAGGCGGCGCCGCGCGGGCCAACGACAACCTGCCAGGGATGGCCCATCAGGTCGGCATCGGCGAACTTCGCCCCTGCCCGGTCGGCGCGGTCGTCGTACAGCGCCTGCCCGTTGAACCCGGCGTAAAGTTGCTCGCACAGCGCGTCGCAGGCGGCATCGCCCGGTTTCAGGTTCAGGATCGCCGCCTTGAACGGCGCGATGCTGTCCGGCCAGATGATGCCCGCGTCGTCATGGCTGGCCTCAATAACCGCGCCCACGAGGCGCGAGACGCCGATGCCGTAGCTGCCCATCTCGGGATGCACCTGTTTGCCGTCCGGCCCGGCGACAGTGGCGTTCATCGCCTTGGTGTAGTTGGTGCCAAAGTAGAAGATATGGCCAACCTCTATTCCCCTGCCCTCCCGCTTGCGGCCGGCGGCCACCTGCTCCCAACGCGCGAGGTCGTGCTTTTCGTCCGTCGCCGCGTAGTGGGTGGTCATTTCCTGGAAGAACCTCGCGAGATCCTGTGGCTTGTCATGGCTGAACCCGCCTGCGCCACCGGACAGGTAATCGATCTCCTCGAACGCCGCGTCGAAGTACACCTGGCTTTCGCCGGTCGGGGCCAGGATGATGAATTCATGGCTCAGGTCGCCGCCGATCGGCCCGGTGTCCGCCTCCATCGGGATGGCCTTGAGGCCCATGCGCTGGAAGGTGCGCATGTAGGCCAGCATCATCTTCCGGTAGCTGGTCACCGCGCCGGCGTGATCGAGGTCGAAGGAATACGCGTCCTTCATCAGGAACTCCCGCCCCCGCATCACGCCGAAGCGCGGGCGCACCTCGTCGCGGAACTTCCATTGGATATGATACAGGATCTGCGGCAGCTCGCGGTAGCTTCTGACCGACTGGCGGAACAGGTCGGTGACCATTTCCTCGTTGGTCGGGCCATACAGCATGTCGCGCTCGTGGCGGTCGGTGATCCGCAGCATCTCCTTGCCGTAATCATCGTAGCGCCCGCTTTCCCGCCAGAGTTCCGCCGGCTGGATCGTCGGCATCAGGATTTCCTGCGCGCCGGCGATGTCCTGTTCCTGCCGCACGATGCGCTCGATGTTCCGCAGCACGCGCAAACCCAGCGGCAACCAGGCGTAGATGCCGGCTGACGTTTGACGCACCAGGCCAGCCCGCAGCATCAGCCGGTGAGAAGTGATCTGCGCCTCGGTGGGGGTTTCCTTCAGGGTGGGAATGAAACCATGGGACAGTCTCATGCGGGCCAACTTCCGATCGAGATGCGGTGGGCGCGGTTGGTAACGTGTTTCCTCAAGCGCCGCTACTGCGTTGAATACCGGCTGGTGTTCCTGCCGCGCAACGCGATCGTGTCGTCGCCATGGCTCCTTGAGGCAGCTCGTAACAATGTGGACAAAAAGCCGCGAAATTGTAAGTTTTGTGCGCTGCACAACAAATTCTAGCAATAAACTTAATGTCATTGCCTTAAAAAG
>CAXTXZ010000346.1:0-5052 GCA_964248015.1 uncultured Rhodopila sp.
TGTATTTCTCGACGCGTGACCCGCGCGGACGACCTTGCGTGTCGGCCTGCTTGCGGTACTTGCCTGTGAGGAAGCCGCTCGCCAGGGAATAGTAGCCGATCACGCCGATTTTTTCGCTTAGGCAAAGGTCTTCCAGCGGCCCCTCGAATTCATGACGTTCCACCAGGCTGTATTGCGGCTGCAGGCTTTGGTAGCGCGGTAGGCCCTTGTCAGCGCTGATCTTCAGCGATTCGGCCAAACGATCGACGGGGAAGTTCGACGCGCCGATTTCCCGCACCTTGCCCTGCTTGATCACGTCGGCGTAGGCGGACAACGTTTCCTCGATCGCCGTGTCGGGGTCGTCACGATGCGACTGGTAAAGGTCGATGCGGTCGGTTTGCAGGCGGCGTAGGGAATCCTCCACGGCCGTCTGCATGTAGGCCTTGGACAAGCCCTTCTTGCCCGGCGCCATTTCGATGCCAAGCTTGGTGGCCAGCACGATCTTGTCACGGTTGCCGCGGGCCTTCATCCACTTGCCGATGATGACCTCGGACTCGCCGCCGTTGTTGCCTGGGACCCACTTGGAATAAACGTCAGCGGTGTCCAGGAAGTTGAACCCGGCGTCGAGCCACGCGTCGAGCAGGGTGAATGACGTTGCCTCATCAACTGTCCAGCCAAACACATTGCAGCCGAAAGTGATCGGCGGCACTTCCAGGGAGGATTGGCCTAACATGCGCTTTTCCATCTTCTACACCTTTTCCAAAAAAGGGGGTTGCGGCGGCGCCTGTAGCGGATTGACGGATAAAGGCGGACATGAAGGCTCGCCGGACTGTCCGCCTGGGTTTTGTTGCCGGTTACAGCACCGGACGCTTGCTGACCAAGCGTCCGGATCGAACAGCTAGAATGCTGAGGCGCGTACCAAACGACCTGGCTTGGCGCCTGTGTAGACACCGTTCTCGAATGTCGGCACCCCTGACATGAAGGTGTTGCGATAGCCGTCAACACGCTGCACAAGCCGCCGGCCCTTCATCGGAAGATCGTAGCGGACTTCGGGGATGTGCAGGCGAAGCGCAGCATAGTCGATGACGTTGACGTCGGCCTTCTTGCCGACCGCCAAGCGGCCGCGATCGTGGAAGCCGAAGAAATCCGCGGTCTCGCTGGTTTGCCGCCTGACCATCTTTTCCAGCGGCAGCCTTGGCCCCCGCGAACGGTCCCGCGCCCAGTGGATCAGCATCCAGCTTGGCACGCTGGCATCGACAATGGAGGAACAGTGCGCCCCGCCATCCGACAAGCCGAGCAGCGTGGCGTCGTCGTTCAGCATGGCGTGGATGATGTCGAGGTTGTCCTCGTTGTAGCCAACGATCGGGAAGAACAGGAAGCGGTTGGCTGACGCCGCCAGGTAATCGTAGGCAACCTCGTCGGGCGAGTGGTTTGTCCGCGCCGCCATCGCGCCGATGCTGTCGCTTTCACGCGGCTCGTAATCCGGCGGATCGGCCATCGGGAACATCCGGTCCCACCGCGTGACGATGTGCTGACGGAACTGGGACAACCGGTTGAGCAGGTCCGCCGACGGCGCTTCCGACAACACACGGGCGCGAAACGCCGGATCTTGCAGCCGCTTCATCCGCTCCGCCACCGGAAGCCCCAGCAGTCCCTGGTAGCTTGGCCGGATGGAAAACGGGTTGAGGGCCGTGTCAATCCCCAGCAGCACGCCGACTGGGCGGCCGGCGATTTGCGCCGTGACCATGGCGCCATTGGCCCGCGCCTTGCGCACCCCCTCCATCAGCCGCTTCCAGCGCACCGTGTCGGTTGGGCGGTCGGTCAGCAGGAACCAGACGGGACGGCCGGTTTCCTGGCCGAACTTGGTCATCCAGGCCAACTCTTCGGTTTCATCGTCAAAGTCGCTGTTCATGCCGAACGCGCCGTAGCCGAGGCCCTTGAAAGCCGAGCCAATGCCGAGAAGCTCATCGACTTCGGAATAGCGGCCGGGAACCATGTCGCCGGTTGGCGTCTTGTGCGAGTTCGTCCGCGACGTGGTGAAGCCGAACGCGCCGGCCTGCATGCCCAGGCGCACCGCGTCGCGCATGGCGGCGATGTCGTCGCCGGTCGCCGGTTCCCGGTTAAGGGCGCGGTCGCCCATCACGTAGACGCGGAGCGGGTGGTGCGGGATCTGCGCGGCGATGTCTATGGCGCGGGGCATTGTGGCAAGCGCGTCGAGGTATTGCGGAAACGTCTCCCAGTTCCATTTCAGCCCGTCGGCAAGGGCAACACCGGGGATTTCCTCGATCGATTCCATCATGCCGATCAGCCCGGCATGGCCCTCGTCGCGCACGGGCGCGAAACCGACGCCGCAATTGCCGAACAGCACCGTGGTGACGCCGTGCCAGGAGGACGGCGCAAGCTCCGCGTCCCAAGTCGCCTGCCCGTCGTAGTGGGTGTGGACGTCGACCCAGCCAGGGGCGACCAGCAGGCCGCTCGCATCAATGTCCCGCCTGGCGGGCCCGGCCTTGCCGCCGACCTGGACGATCTTGCCGTCTTCCAGCGCCACGTCGCCGGTGAAGGCGGCTTGCCCGGTGCCATCAATGATTGTGCCGCCTCGGATCACGGTGTCATGCATCGCACGCTCCTGTTGCCATCCAGCCCTGACGGCATGGAGGCCCAACTCCAGGTAATGGCCCCGTTTCCCTCGCGGCCGTTCCAAGGTTAAGCTTAACACGTCGCCTGTTGGGCGCAAAAAACATTGAGGGAAACACCATCATGCGTCTTGGCGCCGCGCTTCTCGGTTTGGCCATGCTGGCCCCTGCAACGGCCCCGGCCCAGACAGGCGCGGGGCCGGTGCCCAAGGCGATGCCGTTCGACATCCCTTACGGCACAGCCATCAGCCTTGACCAAGCGCACAAGGCAATCATCGCCGCAGCGAACGAGGCAACGAAGCACAATTGGAAAATGGCGATTTCGGTGGTCGATCAGGCCGGGAACCTGGTTGCGCACGCGACAATGGACGGGACGCAGTACGCGTCGATCGAGATTTCCCAGGCCAAGGCGCGGACGGCGGCGCTGTATCGCCGTGCCACGGGCACATTCCAGGCGGCCGTCAACACGAGCGGTTCTCCATCCACCCTCAGCTTGATGGCGTTGACGCATGGCGTGGCGAGCGAGGGCGGTTTTCCGATCGTCGCGGACGGCAAGCTGATCGGCGCGATCGGCGCAAGCGGCGGGATCTTCACGCAGGATGCCGTGACGGCGTGGGCGGGACTGGAAGCGTTGGGGGTGAAGTAGCGGGGCTGGCATAGGTCTGCCGCGTGGCGGACCCGACCAACTTCATGTATGGGAATTGACCAGCCCAATCCTTGTATAGGCACAATGCTCGTTCAAAGGCTCATTTTGAAAAACTGGCGCAATTTCCAGCAGGCCGACATCAGGCTGCGTGACGTGACGTATTTGGTGGGTGCCAATGCAACTGGCAAATCTAATCTGCTCGATGTGTTTCGATTCCTTCGAGATGTCTGCAAGCCCACGGCGGTGGTCTTCTGTCAGCTGTTGTTGATCGCGGCGGCATGTCAAAGCTGCGTTGTCTGCATGCTCGCACTGACTCAGAAGTGCGTATTGAAGTCCATTTGGCCGAAGGTGGTGACGATCCGGAACCACTTTGGCGCTATGCGATTGGCTTCAGGTCAGAGAGCAAGGACGCGCGAAGGATTCTAATAACGGAAGAAACCGTTTGGAAACGAGGTGAAGAACATCCGCTGCTGCAACGTCCGCGCCCTGATGACCAAACCGATATCGCTCGCCTGACGCAGACGCACCTACAGCAGATTCAGGCCAATACGGCTTTTCGCGATATCGCCAAATTTTTCAGCGGCGTGCTGTATCTTCATGTAGTGCCGCAGTTGCTTAAATATGCCGACCAGTTGCACGGACAGATGCTCGAGCATGATCCATTTGGCCAAGGATTACTTGAGCATGTGGCGCGAACACCTGAGAAAACGCGCCTGCTCAGGCTAAAGCGGATAGAAGAGGCAATGAAGCTCGCTATACCTCGATTTAGTGAACTTAAGTTCGTTCGCGAGGAAGCCACTGGGCAGCCGCATATGGAAGTCCGTTACAAGCATTTTCGGCCTAACGCCGGATGGCAGCGCGAAGAACAATGGTCAGATGGCACTCTGCGGCTGTTTGGCCTGTTATGGTCGCTGCTTGAAGGAAATGACATGCTACTGCTGGAGGAGCCGGAGCTATCACTGAACGATGCAATAGTGGAGCAAATTCCGCTTATGCTACAGAGGCTCCAACGAGATAAGAAACGCCGGCGTCAAATCATTTTGAGCACCCACAGCGCAGCCCTTCTTAGCAAGCCAATTGATGGTCGGAGCATCCTGCGGTTGGAGGCAAGGGATGAGGGGACACTGATTGTACCACTAGATGAGAGCGAAAGTATCGCTCTACGAGAGGGGTTGTCGCCAGCCGAAGTCATCTTGCCAAAGACCAGGCCGGACCATGCGGATCAACTGCGGTTGTTTTAATGCTGCCGCTGACACTGGCTACTGAGGACCAGCTAAGCGAGGCTATTGCAATACGCGTTTTGGCAGAATTTCCTGCCCTGCAAGTCGGTGTCTCTCTTCGGCAGAATGGCAATGGCTATCTGCGCTCGCGCATCCGCAATTTTAACGAAATTGCGCGCTATGGTCCTGTTCTTATATTGACTGATCTGGATACGATGATTTGCCCTGCAACTTTGCGAAAGGTTTGGCTCTCTCGATTATCCTGTCCCTCCCGCTCACTGTTGCTGCGCGTTGCTGTCCGGGAGATCGAAGCTTGGCTGCTGGCAGATCATGATGCGGTTGTTACGTTGTTCGGCAAATCCGTCAGGCCGCGGCTAGTGGATCAGCCTGACGTGCTGGCCGACCCGAAGGCATTTCTGCTCAAGCTTGCGAGACAGGCCCCGCGCGCTGTTCGTCAGGACTTACTGCCCGAACCTGGTGCGATTGCGAGTAAGGGCCTTGGGTATAATGAGCGTCTGTGCGAACTTGTTAGAACGTCGTGGCTTCCTAGGCGAGCCGCCGCCCGTTCACCTAG
>CAXTXZ010000347.1:0-5045 GCA_964248015.1 uncultured Rhodopila sp.
ATATCGACGGCGCTGCGAATCGCTTCGCCTCGCAGGTGAAACCGCCATGTGGCGAACGAGTAGCCGAAGGTGCGCCGCACCGTGAGCGACGACACGACGCAGGCGGCCAACACGGCGACGGTCATCGGCAGGCTGCCTGTCGCCTCCAGCGCCAGGAAGCCCATGGTCAGTGGGCCACCGATGATCGCCACCGCGAGGCCGCTCATGCCGACCAGGGCGCAAACTTCCTGCGGCACCGCATGCGTCGCGCTGATGAGGGCCAGGGTGCCGGCGAACGCTTTCCCAAGCAACGCCCCCAGGAACAACGATGCGAAGAACAGGCCGCCCCGAAAGCCCGATCCAATCGAGATCGCCGAGGCCGTTGCCTTCAGCGCCACGAGCAAAATGATCCAGCGGAGCGGGTCATGCACATCAAACGTCTGCCCCAACGCGCCATGGCCCGAAGACAGGACCGCTGGCGTGACCAGGGCCAAGAGGCCAATGGCCAAGCCGCCGATACACGGCCGAAGCCAGGCCGGCACGCCGCTCTTGCGGAACAATTCCTCGGTGATCGTGACGCCGCGCATGATCGACACGCCCAGCAGCGCGCACAGCATGCCAAGCGCCAGGATCGGGATGTAGTCGAGCGGCTCGATATGGGCGGGAACCTGAGGACTCAGGTCGAAGATGGAGCCGCCCAGGGCACGCACGACAGCCTGCGACACCAGTGCCGCCACGGCCACGGGCGCAAAGGCGACCAGTGTATAAGTGCCGATGACGAGCTCGAACGCATAGAACGCCCCAGTCAACGGCGCATTGAACGCTCCGGCGATGGCCGCCGCCGCGCCGCAGCCGACCAGCAGCCGCAGGTCGTTGCGCCGGACCCGGAACGCATGCCCGACACGGGAAGCAAGCGCGGACCCAATCTGGGTGTACCCGGCCTCCAGCCCGATGGAGGCGCCGACGCCGTTTGAAATCACGGTTTGCAGCACAACGATCAGGCTGCCGTTCAACGACATGCGGCCGCCGAACAGAGCGTTGGCCTCGATCGGATCAACAGTGCGCCTGGGGCGCAGGCGGGTGATGCCAAGGGTCAGCAGGCCCAACGCCAGGCCACCCAGCGCCGGGATGGCCACAGTGCGGATCGGGTCAAGCCAAACCATTGCGCTGAGCCGTTCCGTATGGCTTATGCCGAACAACACCTGATGGAAAAGCTGCGCCGACTCGGTCATCAGCCAGACCATGATGCCGGTTGCACATCCCAAAAAAGCGGCCAGGACGACGAGCCACATCTCATCCGCGCGCACCAGGGCACGCAGCACAAGCGGCGCATGCAACACGGCGGTTCCGAACGGACGGCGCGGACGGCGCACGGCGGTCCGTGTCGCCGTGGTTTCCTGTTCTTCGGAGGACGTGACGGATCCAGGGGGGCGGGCGCCTTGCGCACCCGCTAAAATCTCATCGCCGTGTAATGTCGGCATTTGTAACGTCCCGCCGATCAAGGGGAAAGAAGATTTCGGAACCCAAAGGGGACCCGGAGATAATTCAAACCTAGATTAGGGCATCACTATGGTAAAATTTTTGTTGCACCGTCAATAACGTGCGCTGCATGACGTCGTGCAGCACGCGGCGTATGACATTATCCGGCACGTTCCGCTTTGGTGGCCTCCAGATCGTCCTCGATGAAGGCGCGAATCACATCGAGCACAGGTTCGTGTGCGGAGAAGCCAAGCGTGCGGGCGTGCAGGGCTTCGAAGGCGGGTGGCCAGGTGGAGACAATGGCGGCGACCGCCTTGTCCTCAACCCGCTTCACATGCGCGGATGCGCCGGGGACGATCTCGTCCAGCGCCTGCAGCAGATGGGCAACGGTGGTGCTGATGCCGGGTGGGTCTATGCTACGGTCCAGCCCCATCGTGCCAGTATCCAACACGGCGGCGTGCAGCAGCCATTCAACCGCGCGCCTTGGGCTGCAAACCCAAACAGCGAAGTCGTCAGGCACCGGCAGTTCAGTGTCCAACCCAAGAAGCGGCTCCCGCACGATGCCTGAGAAGAACGAACTGGCGGCTTTGTTCGGTCGCCCCGGCCGCACGATGACAGTGGGCAGCCGCACGGTGACAGCATCCAGAAAGCCACGACGGGACGCGTCGGCCAGGATCAGTTCGGCCGCCGCCTTCTGTGCGCCGTAGCTGTTGCCCGGCACCTGGCGGGTGTTGTCCGGCAAGGTGACGTTCTGGCTGCCGCTGAAGCTTGCGACAGAACTCGTGAACACCACCCTGGGCGGCTTGCCCAACGCTCGGCAACGGTCCACCACGGCATCGGTGCCGCGGATATTGACTCGCCGCCCCAACTCGTAATCCGCCTCGGCCTGCGCGCTGACGACGGCGGCAAGATGAAAGACCACGTCGGCGCCGTCGGGGATGGCCGCGGCCGGAAGGTCAACGATGTCGCCAGACAGGGCATTGACGGGAAAAGAGGCTTCCGGCTTGGGCGGCGGGGCGATGTCGAACAGGGTCATTCCATCGATGACCTGGCCACCCAGCATGCCATCCTTGGCCAGCCGCGCGGCGATCTTGCGGCCAAGAAAGCCCCCACCCCCCAGAATCGTAACCTTCATCATCATACCTCCGGTTCGGCGATAGATTGCACCGTCTTGGCAGGCGGTCCACCGTGCAAGCATGATCGGTGCCTATCCATTTGGCTTGTTCGCCAACCCGCGTCACGGTGTTCCGGGCGTGGTCGTCCTGCCGACCCGAGGCTTCCAGCGCGCGAAGAGAACGATCACCGCCTGGCCCGGCTACGCGCCGACGCCGCTGCACGATCTTCCAGCCCATGAAGCCGGCGTGGCCGTGCTGCTCCTGAAGGATGAAGGGCCGCGTTTCGGCCTTGGCAGTTTCAAAGCCTTGGGTGGAGCTTATGCCGTGGGCAAGCTCATGGATGCCGTCAGGCCGGGACGGGGCGGCGAGATCACCGTGACCTGCGCGACGGACGGCAACCATGGCCGCTCGGTTGCCTGGGGCGCGCAGAGGTTCCTTTGCCGCTGCGTGATATTCGTGCACGAAACCGTCAGCCAGGGCCGAGTCGACGCCATCGCGGGTTACGGCGCCAAGGTCATAAGGGTCGCCGGCAACTACGACGACGCGGTGCGGGAGGCCGATCGCCAGGCGCGCGCGCATGGATGGATTGTCGTCTCCGATACGTCCTACACGGGCTACACCGAAATACCGCGCGACGTGATGCAGGGCTACCGGCTCATGGCCGACGAGGCCGCCGACCAGTGGTCAGGAGCGCCACCAACGCACGTGTTCATGCAAGCAGGAGTCGGCGGCGCCGCCGCGGCCGTTTCCGTGCAACTCCGGGTCCGCTTCGACCCTGTGCCGCGGTTGATCATTGTTGAGCCGGACAACGCGGCTTGTCTTTTCGCCAGCGCCCTGGCTGGAGCCGCGACAGCGGTTTCGGGTAATTTGGAGACAATCATGGCGGGACTCGCCTGTGGCGAGCCAAGCCTTCTGGCGTGGCAGGAACTGGAGCGAGCAGCGGCGGCTTTCATGACGATCCCTGACAAGGCCGCGGCCGATGGCCTGCGCCTGCTGGACCGCCTGGGATTCGCCATCGGTGAATCAGGGGTTGCCGGACTGGCCGGCTTGCTGCTTGCATCCGCTGAGCGAGCGGCGAGGGAATGCATTCGGCTGGACGCCGACAGCCGGGTTCTGCTATTTGGTACCGAAAGCGTAACAGATGCGGATGCCTACAATCGCGCCTTGTTATCACCGTAGAGTTAACCTGTTATCAACTAGTTGTGGAATAACCTGTCTTTAGCCCGATGAAAAGAAGTGCCATGTCTCGGACGAAAGTACTGATTTTCCTGACACACGCTGGAGCAATGCGAATGCGGATGCGGGTTAAATGGTCGATTTTCGCAACGCTGCTGACAATGGGGTTTGGCTACGGCGCTTATCCTTATGTCACGCTCTATCGACTCGGTGCCGCCATTCAGGGCGGGAATGCCAAAATGCTTGAAAAGCTGGTTGACTGGCCTGCCGTGCGTGAAGGCATCAAGGAAGATATTTGCGACCTTGTCGTGGACGAGCCAGTTACCGGAACCGTTACCACGTTGCCGCCGTTCGGCGCCTCCTTCGTGCGTGGCATCACCTCGGGTGCGATTGATCGCGCGGTGACGCCGCAGGCCCTGCTTGCGGCAACCTCGGTGTTGCCGGAGAAAACATCCTCTCGCCGGTTGGGCGCTGATCTGCATGTCAACTGGGCGTTCTTTGAAAGCACTACCGAATTCTTGGTCAGCCTTCAGGCGCTTGGCCAAGCGGAGCCGATCAGGTTGGAGATGGGCCTGCGCCATGGTGCGTGGCGGATCCGGCGCGTCTGGCTGCCTTCGGAGATGCTTGGCAATCCGGGTGCGCGAACCTGATCAGGATTTCGGCCTTGGCGGCTCGACTGGACCATTGGCCTGCTTCCAGGCGCTAAAACCGCCTTCGACATGGGCAACGGCATCCAAGCCCATATCCTGCGCCGTCTTCGCCGCAAGGGCGGATCGCCAGCCGCCGGCGCAAAAAAAGATGAACCGTTTTGGTTCGGCGAAAACCGGCTTGGCGTATGGACTTTCCGGATCGATCCAGAACTCCAGCATGCCGCGGGTGCAGGCAAAGGCGCCAGGCACCTTGCCTTCCCGCTCCATTTCCCGTGGGTCGCGCAGGTCGACGAAGACAACATCGGGCTGGCCGAGCAAGGCTATGGCGGCGGCAGGCTGAATGGTTTCAATTTCGCGATTCGCTTCGGCAAGAAGCTGTTTATAGCCCTTCTTGATAGGCATCATTCCGTTCTTTCGTGGGGGAGGATCGACAGATAACTCAGGATGAGCCAGGTTCGATCGCTTGGTCCAGATCTCGCACCCTGTCGTCCATCATCACAGCGGGCAACCGGGCAACACGATGGGCCTTCTCTTGCCGCCAACGTCGCCATGGCCCTCTCGCCGGCCATGGCTCCTGCGGGTCAACCTGCGCGCTGGCCGATGGGCTCCGGCATGAATCCGGCCTGGACACTTCGAACCGGTCGGC
>CAXTXZ010000348.1:0-4593 GCA_964248015.1 uncultured Rhodopila sp.
CATCTTTGCCCCACCGATTGAACCACAACTGTCAGTTTAAGTCTAGACTTTTACAGCTCAGTAACCTGGCAACTCGTTCACGCAGGCGACGCGCCACCCCTGCGGCGTCTTGTCAAGACGTGTCAGCGACAGGTTCTGGATCGATAGGTGCAGCGCGTTGTCCGGGCCGATTTTCAACGCGTGGGCGATCGCGCCACGGATCGCGCCGCCGTGGCTGACGATGACCACCTGCCGCCCGGCATGCGCTTCCGCCAGCCGTTCCATCGCCGTGCCGACACGGACAATCACTTCCGCCATGCTTTCCCCGCCGGGGGGCTTTTCATCCCCCGCCAGCGGCCAGAAGGCGTGCGCCGGCAATGCCAGGCGCGCCGGCAGGTCGGCGTGGGGCAGGCCCTGCCATTCGCCGAGGGATTGCTCGATGAGGCTGGGCTCAACCGCGAGGGGAGCCGGGGGGTAGCCGTGGGCGAAGATGGTTTCGGCGGTGCGGCGCGTGCGCGACAGCGGGGTGACCAACCAATCAGCCGGGCGGGGAAGGCGGGCCGCCAGGGAGCGGTACATGGGCGCCTGCTCCAGCAGGGTCGTCTCGCACAGCGGCACGTCCATGACGCCGTAGAGGAAGGCGCGGGCGTTTTCCCCCACCAGGGCGTGGCGGATCAGCCAGAACGATGTTTCCGTCATTCGCCGATGCTGATCAGCGCGCCAGTGGTGCGGGCGGCGCGGAACTGGCGGGCGAACAGCAGGGCGGCGGCGGCGATCCAGAAGATGTTCAGCCCGAACGCCGCGGCCAGGTGGTCCCAGCGGATGACGCCCTGCAGCAGCGCCGCGCGCATGCCCTCGAAGACGTGCGTCGCCGGCAGCGCCAGCGCGACCGGCTGGATGAACCAGGGGAGCACGGACACCGGGTAGAACACGGCGGAGAAGGGCGCGAGGCCGAACAGCACGCCCCAGGCCAGCGGCTCCGCCCCCGCGCCATGCCGCAGCACCAGGGACACCACGCCCAGCGCGACCGCCCAGCCCATGATCATCAGGTTGATGAAGAACAGGATCAGCACGGGACCCAGGCTGAACAGGTTGAAGGCGTAGAACGCCCAGGCGAGGAGGATGGCCGGCAGCACGCCCACCAGCAGGCGGATGACCGACATGCCCATCAGGGCGGCGATCATCTCGAACGGGCGCAGCGGGCTGACGAAGACGTGGCCGAGGTTGCGCGACCACATTTCCTCCAGGAAGGAGATCGACATCCCCATCTGGCTGCGCAGGGTGACTTCCCACAGCAGCACGCCGCCCAGCAGCGTCGCGCCCGCCATCACCGCCGGGGAACCCATGCGGGCGGCGAGGAAGCGGGCGGTGAAGCCCCAGATGCACATTTGCAGGACTGGCCAGTAGCACAGTTCCAGCAGGCGCGGCCAGGAGCGGCGGTACAGCGCAAGGTGGCGGTACATCAGGCCCCAAACGCGGCGGAGCATGGGCGCCGCGGTTGGCGCTCTCGGGCGGGCGGCCTGGGGCACGGCGTGTACTACTTGCAATGTCATGCGCGCCTGGCTTGCCTGCGATCGCGGGCGATGTCCAGGAAAACGTCCTCCAGGTCCTGTCGCCCGTAGCGGACCAGCAGTTCGTTCGGGCTGCCCCGATCGACCACGCGGCCTTGCTTGAGCATGACCACGTGGGAACACAGGCGCTCGACCTCGGCCATGTTGTGGCTGGCGAGCAGTATGGTGCAGCCGGAGTCGGCCTGGTAGCGTTTGAGCCAGGTGCGGACCATGTCGCCGGTGTCGGGGTCCAGGCTGGCGGTGGGTTCGTCCAGCAGCAGCAGTTCCGGCTGGTTGATCAACGCCTTGGCAAGCGCGACGCGGGTTTTCTGGCCGGCGGAGAGTTGCCCCACGGTTCGGCCCAGGATGGCTTCCAAGTCAAGGTCTCGCGACAAGGCCCCGATCCGCTCGTCGAGCCTGGAGACGTTGTAAAGGTGGCCGTAGACCCTCAGGTTTTCGCTCACCGTGAGCCTGTGGGGCAGGGCGACATAGGGTGACGAGAAATTCATCCGCGCCAGCGCGGCGAAACGGTCCGTCGCCATGTCGTGGCCGAGCATCGTGATGCGGCCCGATGTTGGCAGCAAAAGGCCGAGCAGCATGGCGATGGTGGTGGTCTTGCCGGCGCCGTTGCCGCCCAGGAGACCGATTGTTGAACCGACAGGGGCGTCGAACGATATGTCATCCACGGCCAGCACATCGCCATACCGCTTTGTGAGGCCTTCTACATGAATTGCTTTCATGGCAGTCCGATAGGGTGCCTGGCGGCATCCGCCAAGCGAATATTAGCGAATCGAACATCGAGCATGGCGCAGTCACTCATGATCAAACTTCTTGACGCACCCGCCGCGTTGCCGCCTGGCCAACGTGTTTACGCCATTGGCGATGTCCATGGCTGCATCAACCGCCTCGCCGCGCTGCACGAACAAATCGCCGAGGACATTGCCGCTCGGCCAGCAGAGCGCACGACGTTGATCCACCTGGGGGATTATGTTGACCGCGGCACCGACAGCGCCCAGGTTGTCGATTGGTTGATCAACAAGCCGCCAGTGCCCGCTGATGTTGTTGTTAACCTGATGGGCAATCACGAGCATATGATGCTGTCTGCCGTCTCCGGCAAGGACGCGGACGCGGCGTCGCTTTGGCTGAGCAACGGCGGCGCTGACTCGCTGCTGAGCTGGGGCTTGTCCCGCGCGGTTCCCGCCAGCGAATGGGCGACGCGGATCCCTCTGCAACATCTGCTGTTCCTGCGCGACCTGGCCATCAGCCACCGGGTTGGCCCCTACCTGTTCGTGCACGCCGGCGTGCAGCCGGGGGTGCCGCTGGAGCAGCAGTCGCGCCATGACATGCTGTGGATCCGGGAGCCGTTCCTGACGTCCCGCGCTGATCACGGTGCTGTCATTGTGCATGGGCATACGCCGAAGCGAGAGCCAACTGTGCTGCCCAACCGCATTGCGATCGACACGGGCGCGGTGGTAGGGGGCGCGCTTACCTGCGTGATGCTGGAGAATGACAAACTTGCCTTCTTGCAAGCTTAATTATCGTTCATCATCTCTGCTTGCTTCCTGAGTGCCCAGCACGCGAAGATGGACCGCATGACAGTTTCACGCCAACGGCGGCGCCGATGAACAAGATAACCCCCGGCGCCGGGTCGCGCGCGGATGACCCGCAGCCTGACCTGCCCGCCGCCGTCCGGCGCCTGGCTCACGCCAACGTGCTGGTGATCGGCGACGTGATGCTTGACCGCTACACCTATGGCGAGGTCACCCGCATCAGCGCCGAAGCGCCCGTGCCGGTGCTGGCGATCGAGCGGGAAGTGGCGCTGCCTGGCGGGGCGGGCAACGTGGTGCGCAACCTGACCGCGCTTGGCGCGGCCACCGCCTTCATCTCGGTTGTTGGCGACGACCAGGCGGGATCGGACCTGACCGGGCTGATCGGCGGGCAGTTGAACGTCGAGCCTTGGCTGCTGGTGCAGGGCGGGCGGACGACGACGCTGAAGACGCGCCTGGTTGCCTCGGGCCAGCAACTGCTGCGCGCGGACCGGGAGCAGACCGATCCGATCCATCCCAAATTGGCCGAGCGGCTGCTGCGCATCGCGATGGATGCGATGGCGGTGACCAGCGTGACGGTGCTGTCGGATTACGGCAAGGGCGTGCTGTCGGCCGATGTGCCGGCAAAGCTGGTGGAGGCGGCGCGGCGGACCGGGCGGATGCTGATCGTCGATCCGCGCGGCAGCGATTTCGGCCGCTATGCCGGCGCCGACGTGGTGATGCCGAACCGCCAGGAACTGGCCGCCGCGTCCGGCCTGCCAGTGGACAGCGAGGCCGCGATCGCCGCCGCCGCGCAGCATTTGCGCGGCGCGCATGGTTTTGGCGCGGTCGTGGTGACGTGCGGCAACGACGGGATGATGCTGGCCGATGCCACGGGGTCGCAGCATTTCCCGGCGGAAGCGGCGGAGGTTTATGACACGTCAGGGGCTGGCGACACGGCCTTGGCGGCGTTGGGGGCGGCGCTGGCGGTGAACCTGGACTTGCGGGTGGCGGTGCGGCTGGCGAACCTTGCCGCCGGCATTTCCGTCGGCAAGGTGGGCGCCTCCGTGGTGCGGGAGGCTGACATGCTGGCGGCGCTGACGCCTCAGCGCAGCGCGCTGCGCAAGATCGTGTCGTGCGAGGAGGCCGTCGAGCAGGCGGAGCGCTGGCGGCATCGCGGCTGGCGCGTCGGCTTCACCAACGGTTACTTCGACCTGCTGCACCAGGGCCATATCCATTTGCTGGAGCAGGCGCGGGCGGCATGCGACCGGCTGATCGTGGGGGTCAACACCGACAGCAGCACGCGCCGCCTGAAAGGCTCGCCGCATCCGGTGCAGCCGGAAGCCGCGCGGGCCGCCGTGCTGGCGAGCTTTGCCTGCGTTGACGAGGTCTGCCTGTTCGACGCCGACACGCCGGAAGCGCTGATCGAGGCGCTGCGGCCTGACGTGCTGATCAAGGGGGGCACCGTCACGGCGGATGAGGTGGTGGGGGCCGACCTGCTGCGCGGCTGGGGAGGGCGCGTCATGCTGGTGGACCTG
>CAXTXZ010000348.1:4603-5043 GCA_964248015.1 uncultured Rhodopila sp.
AAGGAGGACCACCTGCCCTTGGCCGCGATGCAGACGGTGAAAATTTAGCGCACCGGTCACGATCCGGGGCGCTGTGGCCTCGTCCGCCGCGGCGGTTGGGCATGAGTCTGGTTCTTGGCGGCGCGGCCGGGCAAGGTATGCGCCGTTCGAACGCGGAGGATCGTCCATGGCCAAGGTCATCATAAGCTGCGCCGTCACCGGCGCCATACACACGCCCAGCATGTCGCCGTACCTGCCGATCACGCCCGAGGAGATCGCGCGGTCCTCGATCGAGGCGGCCGAGGCAGGGGCGGCGATCATCCACCTGCACGCGCGCAATCCTGTTGACGGCTCGCCGACGCCCGATCCGGCGGTGTTCATGCGCTTCCTGCCGGTGATCAAGCAAAGCACGGACGCGGTGATCAACATCACGACCGGCGGCGGGCTGACCATGACGCTGG
>CAXTXZ010000349.1:0-5034 GCA_964248015.1 uncultured Rhodopila sp.
CGCAACGGCCGGACAGCGGCTTCGGCGGCAGGTGCGCCGCCAGCACGGCGCGCGGATCGGCCGCGGCGACGGCGGTGCCGAACAGGTCGCGCAACGCCGCGCGGGCCGTCGCATCGCTCCAGTTCATGCCAGGGGCCATGTCGTCTCGTGCCGCGCCGTCTTCCGGGGCATGGGCCTCTCCTCCGTTTTCCGACATGCGGCGTATGGCGAACCCGCGCAAGGCACGCCATCTTGGGGACGCATGACAAGGAGGCTATAGCATGCCCGCACCAGAATTCGACCCCGCGACCCGCACCGAGTTGGAAGCCGCCGCGTTCCGCCGCTTGGTCGAGCACCTGCGCGAACGCTCCGACGTGCAGAACATCGACCTGATGAACCTCGCCGGCTTCTGCCGCAACTGCCTGAGCCGCTGGTACCGAGAGGAAGCCGCCACCCAAGGCATCACGATCGCCGACCCGGACGCGCGGGAGATCGTCTACGGCATGCCCTACAAGGAGTGGCAGGCCAAGCACCAGGCCGAGGCTTCAGCCGAACAGAAAGCCGCGTTCAACAAGGCCAACCCAGGACACTGAGCCAGGGCGCGCGGACCCGGCCGCCAAGCCCATGCACACGCGGCCGCGGTGACGCCAATGCCGCCGTCAGGCGGCAAGAGGCCGTGCCGCATTCCGCGCCGTGATCCATTCCACCGCCTTGCCAACCTCGCTCAGCGTCGCGGGGTCCTGCCGGAACGAAACGCCGAGTTTATCGCCGCGCGCGCCGACAGCGCGCGCCGGCGCCTCGGCTCCGCCTCCTGGCAGGCGCAGCATGATCTCCGTCCCGGCCTCGCAAGGCCAGTCGCACAGCAGGGCCGCGCCGCCCAGGGAGATGTCGATGATCCTGCACGAGGCGGCGCCATGGGCGTCGGACCGGAGATCGGCCACCGCGTCGCCGCCTGGCATCCGCTCGTACTTGCGCCTCTCATCGCTCCCCTGGTTCTGGCGCATCGCCGACATGAAGTGATCGACTTCGCCGCGCAGCGTGGCCGATATCCGCGTCACCTGGTCGGCTGACGCCACCACGGCCCGGCTGGTCTCGCTCGACTTCTCAGCGGTGCCGGAGACGTCGGACATCGCCCGTGCCGCCTTGGTCGTGGCATCGGCGACGATGTTCACCTGCTGCGCGATCTCGCGCGTCGCGGCGCCCTGTTGCTCAACCGCGACGGCGATCGTGGTGGCCGCGTGGCTGACCCGCATGATGGCCTCGGCCACGCCGGTCACCGCGTCCGCCGCTTCGCCCGTCGCCGCCTGGATCGCGCCGACTTGCAGGCCGATCTGCGTGGTTGCCCGCGCCGTCTGCGACGCGAGCTGCTTGACCTCTCCGGCGACGATCGCAAAGCCTTTGCCCGCCTCGCCGGCGCGCGCCGCCTCGATCGTGGCGTTCAGGGCCAGCAGGTTGGTGCGGGCCGCGATGTCGCTGATCAGGCTCACCACCTTGCCGATCTGGCCCGCGGCCTCGCTCAAGCCGCGCACCCGCTCGTCCGTGACGCGCGCCTGGCCCACGGCCTTTTGCGCCGACTGCGAGGCCTCGTCGACCTGCCGGGAGATTTCGCTCACGCTGACGGTCAACTGCTCCGCCGCGGCGGCGACACGGGACAGGTTTTGCGACGACGCCTCGGCGTCTGATGTCGTGGCCGTCATGTCGCCGCGTGTCCGTTCGGCGGCGCGCGCCATGTCAGCCGCCGCTTCATGCATGTCCGTCGCCGACGACATCAGCCCGGCGAGCACGCCGGACAAGGATTTGCCGAAGTTCTGGTTCAGCTCGTCCATCGCCTCTTGCCGGCGGCTCTTGGCCTCCTGATTGGCGGCGGCCTGCGCCTCCAGCGCCTGGGCCTGCCTTGCCTTGCCGCGCAGCATTTCCAGCGCGCGTCCGATTTCGCCCAGTTGGTCGGTGCGGTCGGCGCACGGCGCGGGGACGTCGAGACGGCCGTTGCTGATGGTCCGCACGGCGTCTGCAAGCGCTCGGAGCGGACGCAGCGTGAAGCGCAGCATCAGCCAAGTGCTCACGCCAACAATCAGAACCACCAGCAATGCGGCCAGGGAGGCCTGCCACATGATGTCGGACAGCATGGCTTGAACAGCCGCCGTTGACACGCCGACAAACAATATTCCGACTTGCCGCCCGTCGGCGTCGCGCCAGGGTTCATAAACGGTGAGGTACCGCTTTCCCAGGATATCGGCCGGACCCCGGAAGGCGTTCCTGTTGGTGATCACGGCCTCGCGCGCCGGCCCGGCGGCGAGCTTGGTGCCGATGGCCCGCGACCCGTCGGGTTTCCGCACGTTTGTGGCGATCCGCGTGTCGCCCGCGAAGATTGTCGCCACGCCCTGGGTGATGCGCGCGACATCGTCAACCACCTGGTCCAGGCCCTCGGCGGCCTTCCCGTTCAGCGTCAGCTTGCCATCATCGCCCAGTCGCCAATCGGCGCCGAGATGCAGCATTTCCTGCTTGAGCACCGCGAGGTTGGTGTCAAGCTGCGCCTGCGCCGTGCGTTCGCCGAACTCGGTGATGATGTGCAGCGTCCATCCCTGCACAACGACAACCGCGACCACGACAGCCAGCAACGACGCGCAGAGCAGGGTCGAGACTATGCCGATCCGCCCAAGCCGGCGCACGGCGTTCGAAAAAACTTTTTGCATCAATCTTCCAGCCCGCAATAGCCTGGGAGGAGATACAGGAAATTCCTTAATAATCAGTTATGATGCCCTTGGGCGTTGCCTTGGCTGCGCTAAAGCAGCTCGCCGAAAGGCCTGGAGGCATCAATCTGCTTGGGACACAATGAATCATGGCGCCACAGGCCGGTTGGGAATGCGATGCGCCATGGTGGCTTTGCAAGGTGATTTTGACCGGTTGGATCAAGCGGGGCCAAAGGGGCGGGCGACCCACTTTACGGCGCAGCCAGCCTGCACAAGACTAGGGAGACCAAGCAGATTGGTCTGCCAACGTGTTGCCGGGGAAGTGCCATGCCGTTTTACCAGAAAGGTGATGTCCGCATCCGTTACGAGGAAGCCGGGAACGGCTTTCCTTTGCTCCTCGTCCCCGGCGGCGGCCTGAACTCGCGCATGAGCAATTGGCCCAATGCGGTTTTCAACGCGATGGAGATATTCAAGGACGAGTTTCGTTGCATCACGATGGATCAGCGCAACGCGAACGGCGGCGAGTCCAGCGGCCCAATCCCCGCCGCTGGCCCGTGGGACGCATTCGCCGATGACCAACTGGGACTGATGGACCATCTCGGGATAAAGCAATTCCTCTTCCTGGGCTGCTGCATCGGCGGTTGCTTCGCGCTCAAGCTGATGGAGCGGGCGCCAGGACGCGTGGTGGCCGGCGTGCTGGTTCAGACGGTCGGGCATCACCCTGGGCACCCGGACTACATGTTCAATTCCGGACGGGACGTCTGGGCGCCCGAGTTGCTGGCCCGGCGGCCCGACCTCAACATGGGGCAGGTCGAGCGTTATCTCCATGACCTGTACCGCGTGCGGCCCGAGTTCGTTTACAGCGTGTCGCCGGATTTCGCGCGTTCCTGCCAAACGCCAATCCTGGTCCTGCCGGATGAAACGCCCGCCCATCCGCTCGTGTCCTCCGTCGATGTCGCCTCGTTCTGTCCGAACGCCGAGATAACGGTCTTTCCCTGGCGTGAGCCGCCGGAGCTGAAGGCCAGGACGGTCAACCGGGTTCGAGGCTTCCTTCGGGCGCACCGGCCCGCCGGCTGACAGCCTCGCCCACTGACAACGATCCTTGCGCGGAATCGACCCGAGCCGTCGGAATCGGAGGCACGGGCATCCGTCCCTTTGGCCTCGCTTGCTCCAACCGGTCAAAATCACTGTGCCGAGGCGTCATGGCAGATCGCCGAAAGGCCCAAGGGCGTGAATTTGCTTGGGAAAGCATGAGCCATGGCGCATCGCGGTCCCAACCGGACTGCGATGCGCCATAAGCCGCGATTGCCCTGGCCGAAAGTCGGGCGATAACGGTCTAGCCGCCCGGCCTCGCCTGATTTACGCTTGCGCGACGCCGCCACGCCCCAAGATCACGCTGGCGCCCGCGGACGCGCCCCCACAACAAGAGAGAAGCCATGCCAGACGGATCGACCAGGCCAGACGGACCCGCCAGCGGGCGTTACGGAAGCGGCAGCAACGTGCGCCGGATCGAGGATGCCAGCCTGCTGGCCGGCGCCGGCCGCTTCTACGACGATTTCACCCTGCCGGGGCAGACCTGGATCGCCTTCCTGCGCTCCCCCGTCGCGCACGCCCGCATTGTCTCGATCGACACGGCCGCCGCCGCCGCGATGCCCGGCGTCGTCCTGGTGCTGACCGGCGCGGAGCTTGCCGCCGCCGGCGTCACGCCGATGCCGCTGGCCCCCATGTTCAAGCGCCCCGACGGCTCCCCCGGCGCGACGCCCCTGCGCTCCGCCATCGCCGTGGACGTCGTCCGCTTCGTCGGCGAGGAAGTCGTCGCCGTGATCGCCGAAACCCCCGAGCAGGCCAAGGACGCGGCCGAAGCCGTCCTGGTGGACTACGAGGAACTGCCCTTCGTCACCGACCTCGCCCAAGCCGTCGCCGAGGGCGCGCCGCAGGTCTGGCCGGAAGCCACCGGCAACATCGCCGCCCAGATGAAGCACGGCGATGCGCAGGCCTGTGACGCCGCCTTCGCCTCTGCCGCGCATGTCGTGTCGCTCGACCTGGTGAACCAGCGGCTGGTGCCCACGACGATGGAGCCGCGCGGTTCGCTCGCCAGCCACGACCCCGCCACCGGCCGCACGACGCTGCGCCTGTCAAGCCAGACGCCGTCGAGTTCGCGCGACACGCTGTGCGCCTCGCTTGGCATCCCAGCTGAATCAGTCCGCGTCGTGGTGGACGACGTGGGCGGCGGCTTCGGCATGAAAGGCGGCCTCTACCCCGAGGACATCGCCGTCGTCCATGCCTCCAGGAAGCTCGGCCGCCCGGTCAAGTGGACGCCCTCCCGCCTGGATGAGTTCCTCTCCTCCACCCACGGCCGCGACAT
>CAXTXZ010000350.1:0-5033 GCA_964248015.1 uncultured Rhodopila sp.
GTCAAGAGCCGAGGGCGTAACCAGCACACGACGCGGAATCCAGGGACGAGACATCGCCTCTATGTCGGGTGCCCGCCACGTTATGCCAGAGGAACCCGGACTCTGCCGCCCCCTGTCCCCATACGCCAAAACGATCTATGGGAAAGCTCGCGCAGCGCCGGAAGCAGGATCATGGAGCAGTTACCCGGGCTACCCGCCTCGGCTTTCGCCAAGGCGGACCCCTCGCCGGACGCCGGCTTCTACGCCTGGCCCCGCTTCGTCACGCATATCGACAACGGCGCGATGGCCGCCGTCACCGCCGCCTACCGCGCGCTGCTGCCCCAAGGCGGCACGATCCTCGACCTCATGAGCAGTTGGATCAGCCACCTGCCGGATGAGGTCGTCTACGCCGCCGTCACCGGCCACGGCATGAACGCCGAGGAACTCGCCGCCAATCCCCGCCTGACCCGCTGGTTCGTCCAGGACCTCAACGCCAGTCCCGCGCTGCCGCTGGACAATGCCTCCCACGACGCCGCCTGCCTGTGCGTGTCGGTGCAGTACCTGCAACGCCCGGTGGACGTCTTCCGCGACATCGCCCGCGTGCTGCGGCCAGCGTCGCCCTTCGTCGTGTCTTTCTCCAACCGCTGCTTCCCCACCAAGGCCGTCGCGATCTGGCAGCGCCTGTCGGGTCCGGCCCAGCAGGAACTGGTCGCCGCCTACATGCGGGCCGCCGGTTTCATCGACATGAAACAACGCGCCCATGCCCCGGCAGCCAGCGACCCGCTCTGGGTGGTGACCGGATACGCGCCGTGACGCCCGATCTCGCGGAACGCTTCGCCGGCGTCGCCCTGGGCCACGTGACGCGGGAATACCCGAACAAGCTCGACCACGTCCTGACGGGCGCCGCCGACGCCCAAGCCCCGCGCGCCCTGCATCCCGTGTTCTACGGCAGCTTCGACTGGCATTCCTGCGTGCACGCCTACTGGATGCTGGCCTGCCTCCACCGCCGCTTCCCCGCCATGCCAAGCGCGGATCGCATCAAGGCGTTGTTCGACGCCCACCTCACCCTCGACCGCATCGCTGGCGAATGCGCCTACCTCGACCGTCCCTCGGCACGCGGCTTCGAGCGCCCCTACGGCTGGGCCTGGCTGCTCAAGCTGGCCGCCGAGCTGGCGCTGCACGAAGACCCGCGAGGCCACGCCTGGGCCGACGCCATCGCGCCATTGGCCGACCGCTTCGCCGACCGCTTCCGCGCGTTCCTGCCCCTTTGCACCTACCCGATCCGCGCCGGCGCCCACAGAAGCACCGCCTTCGCCCTCCGCCTCGCCCTCGACTACCCGGACGCCTCCCTGCGCGCCCTGCTGGGAGCCACCGCCCAGCGCTGGTACGCCAACGACATCGACTGCCAGGCGTGGGAACCCGGCGGCGACGAGTTCCTCTCCCCCGCCTTGATCGAGGCCGAGTGCATGCGCGCCGCCCTGCCCGAGGCCGAGTTCCGCCCCTGGTTCGCCCGCTTCCTGCCCCGTCTCGCCCAGCGCCAGCCCGCGACGCTGTTCACCCCCGCCGCCGTCAGCGACCGGAGCGATGGCAAGATCGCCCACTTGGACGGCCTGAACCTGAGCCGAGCCTGGTGCTGGCGCGCCCTGGCGCCGTCCACGCCGGACCCCGAGGCGATCCAGGCCGCCGCCCAGGCGCACATCGACGCCAGCCTGCCGCACGTCAGCGGCGACTACATGGGGGAGCACTGGCTGGCCAGCTTCGCCCTGCTGGCCCTGTCCTGACCGGCCCAGTGCCCGTTGAGAAGTGCCACACGCAATCACCCGCCATGCGCCACGGCGGTGGTTGCATTGATACGCCAGCAAAATTTCATTCCGTAAGCGCCCAAGCTTGTGATGAGCCACGCGGCCCAAAGGAAGCGAATGGTGCGCGAACATTACGGCATGCCTGAAACCCCGCCAATCGCAACGTAACCAAGCATCCAACAATTTGGACACTTGGTACGGCTGCGATCGTTGTATAACGACGCCCATCACATGAACGGAGGCTAGCCTGATGGACCAGACGCAGATCCTGGATGAGGTCGGGGTCATCATTCGTGACGTTCTCGACCCGCTTGACGACCACAAGCTCAAGATCGGCCTTGAAACGACGGCCGACCAGACGGAGGGCTGGGATTCCTTCAACCACATCAACATCGTTGTTGCGATAGAACAGCATTTCCACGTGAAGTTCAAAACCGCCGAAATCGAAAGCCTGCGCAACGTGGGCGAGCTTGTGGCCCTCATCGCGCGAAAATCAAAGGCATGACGGACGGATCATAAGGATGCTTTTCAATTCCTACAGTTTCCTGCTTTGGTTCCTGCCAATATCCCTGGCTGTTTACTATCTCCTTGGGCATTACTCGAAACCGGCCGCCGCCAAGGTCTGGTTGATCGGCGCGTCGTTTGTCTTCTACGGCTGGTGGAACCCGGCCTATGTGCTCCTCCTCCTGGCCTCGATCGCCCTCAACTACCTGTTCAGCCTGGCGATCCTGTCCACCGAGGAACAACCGGCGCGGCAACGGCTCATCCTCACCGCCGGCATCGTCCTCAACCTCTCCGCCCTGATCTACTACAAATACCTGTTCGCCCTGCTTGGCTTCGCCACCTCCACCGGCCTGATCGCCGCCGACTACGGCAACGTCGTGCTGCCGCTCGGCATTTCCTTCTTCACCTTCACCCAGATCGGCTATCTCGTGGACTGCCAGCAGGGACTGGTGCGCGAGCGGGGCCTCGCCAACTACGTGTTGTTCGTGACGTTCTTCCCGCACCTGATCGCCGGCCCGATCCTCCATCACCGGGAGGTCATGCCGCAGTTCGCCGACAACGCGACCTACCAACTGAATGGCGCCAAGCTGACCGCCGGCTTCACCCTGTTCGTGCTGGGCCTCGTCAAGAAGGTCGTCTTCGCCGACCAGATCGCCCCCTGGGCTGACACCGGATTCGCCCACGCCGGAGAGCTTGCCGTGCTCGGCTCCTGGTCCACCGTGCTGGCCTACTCCATGCAACTCTATTTCGATTTCTCCGGCTACTCCGACATGGCCGTGGGCCTTGGCGCGATGTTCGGCGTCAGCCTGCCGATCAACTTCAACTCGCCCTACAAATCCACCGGCGTGATCGAGTTCTGGCAGCGCTGGCACATGACGCTGACGCGCTACCTGACGCTGCTGCTCTACAACCCGATCTCGCTCTGGGTCACCCGCCGGCGCATGGCCAAGGGCCAGTTGGCGAACCGCAAGGCCGCCGAGAAACTCGACGGCTTCCTCGAACTGATCGCCTTCCCGACTTTCGTCACCATCCTCCTGGCCGGGATCTGGCACGGCGCGGGGCTGCAATTCGTTGTCTTCGGCCTGCTTCATTCGACCTACCTGATCATCAACCACGCTTGGCGCATCTTCGGTCCCCGCCCCTCCAAGGCCCCGCGGTCTTTCCTGTTCAGGGTGTTCGATCACCTCTGGGCGGTGGCGCTGACCTATCTGTCCGTGCTGCTGGCCCAGGTGTTCTTCCGCGCCGACAGCATCGCGGACGCCCTCAGGCTTCTCGGCGGCGCGTTCGGCCTGCGCGGGCTGGAGTTCCCGCTGCCGGTCCGAGAGGGCAGCCTGATCAAGTTCGGGCCAATCAGCGACTTCCTCCTCAGCCACCATGTCATCACGGTCGGCTCGATCGAACTCTACGACAGCGTGACCAAGCCGTTGCTGTACAACATTCCCGTCATCATCGGCCTGGGGCTGCTGGCCTGGGGCACGCCCAACACCTATCAGATCCTCGGGCGGTGGAACCCCTCATTGCAAAAAGTGACGCCCATGAGCTGGCGTTTCCTGCTGTGGGAGCCTACCCGCGCCTGGTCGCTCTGCATGGGGGTGATGCTGTTCTTCGTCCTCACGCGGCTCGATCATCCGGGCAAGTTCCTCTACTTCCAGTTCTGATGAACCCGGTCCTGGCGCCGGCTCCCGGCGTCAGGCGCATCGGTCCGCTCCATCAACGGCTGGCGGGCTGGCCTTGCGGTCATTTCACTGGCGTCAAGCAGCCCCGTTCTGTCAGGATACATCGACATGATCGAAAAGCGCATGCGAAATTATCTCGCCGTGGCCTTGCTGGTGGCCGCGGCGCTGACAGGTGGCCGCGGCGCGTGGCAGGAAACCATCAAGATCGGCTGCCTGCCTGTTGATGGGATAACCCCGCCAGGGCTGTGGATGGATGGTTGCGCCTCCGACCAGATCGGCAGCTTTGGCCTCGACGTGCTCTGGTTCAACCTGGACCCGCGGGCGACCGCCGGGATCGACCGCGCGAAGGTCCTGATATTCGGCGACAGCCGCATACTGACCGCGATGTCGGAAGGCATCGCCTCGGCGTGGTTCGCCGCGCGCCAGATACCGATGTACCTGCTGGCCTTCGGCGCGGCCGAGCAAAGCGGCTTCGCCGACCGTCTCGTGGCAAGGATGCGGCCGACGCCCGAGTTGCTGGTGTTCGACGCCGACCCCTACTTCACCGGCGAGGAAAGCATCCCGGCCCAGGCGATCGCCAACGACCCCGTCGCCGAGGAAAAGGCCGGGCGCGAAATCAAGGCCTTCCTTGACGCCGCCCCGGCATACTGCCGCTTCCTGCCCTGGCTGTGCGGGCGCACCCAGCATTTTTATCGCCAGTACCTGGACGGCGTTGTCGCGCATCAATCCAACGACCGGGTGTGGTTCAACAAGAACCAGGTCGGCTCGTTCCCCCTGACCCCTCCGGGACCGCAGGACAAGTCCCACTATGGCGATTACCTGGCGAATGCCCGCGCCTTGATATCGAAGTTCCAGATCAACCCAAGGTGCGTCGTGTTCACCATCGTGCCGAACAATGAAATGGACGACACGCTCGCTAAACACTTGGCGCAACAACTCGGCGCGCGGGTCGTGGCCCCGCGCGTCGATGGCTTGTCAACCAGTGACCACTATCACCTTACGGAAGACAGCGCCCGCATCTGGTCAAAAACGTTCCTCAACGACCTGGAACCCGTGGTGCGGGAATGCGTCG
>CAXTXZ010000351.1:0-5027 GCA_964248015.1 uncultured Rhodopila sp.
TATCCCCTGCGTTCGCCGCAAGATGCGACGAACTTCGGGGGCAGGACACTAGTGCAGTTTCACGGTCGGGGCAGGCCGCGATGAGAGCAGGCCGACGATGGCGCGCCACAGCACTGTGGGTCCGCCATGAAGCGCTGCCTCATGCATCTTGTACAATGACTGGTACATGATCCGCGCATACATGCCTTCTATGAACATGTTGCGTCCGACCAGGAAGCCCATGAGGTTGCCGACCGTAGTGTGCTTCCCCAGCGACACCAGGGAGCCAAAATCCTTGTAGACAAAGGGCTTCAAAGCCTTGCCGGCCAGGATAAGGTTGACCTGCCCCACCATGTGCAAGGCCATCTGATGCGCCGCCTGGGCGCGTGGCGGAACCGGTCCCATTGCCTGCGCGCGCGGGCAGCATGCGCAATCGCCGATGCTGAAGATCGCCTCGTCGCGCGTGGTTTGCAGTGTCTCGGTCACCACGAGCTGGTTGATCCTGTTGGTTTCCAGCCCGCCGAAATCCTTCAGGAAGTCGGGCGCCTTCACCCCCGCTGACCAGACCACCAGTTCGGACGGAACAATGTCGCCGTTCGACAGCGCCACGCCATCGGCCCGTATTTCGGAAACCCGCGAAGCCGTCCGCACCTCGACGCCGATCGAGCGCAACAAGCCCATCGCCGCGATCGAGATTCGTTCCGGCAAGGCCGGAAGGATGCGGTCCGCCGCCTCGATCAGGATGATGCGGACGTCACGCGTTGGATTGATCCGGCCCATTCCATACGCGACCACCGCTCTCACCGTGCTGTAAAGCTCCGCCGCAAGCTCTGTCCCGGTGGCGCCGGCGCCGATGATCGCGACATGCAGTTGCCCTGGCCGGACCGGCTCGGCCTGCGCGTTGGCGCGAAGGCAGGCGTTGACCAGGCGGCGGTTGAAGCGATCCGCCTGTTCCGGATTTTCGAGCGGCACCGCGAATTCCGCCGCGCCTGGGGTGCCGAAATCATTTGTCACGCTGCCGATCGCCATGATCAGGGTATCGTACGCCACGTTGGCTGGCGGCGTGATCTGCCGGCCTTCCTCATCCAGCATCGCCGCCAGCTTCAACTGCCTGGCGCCGCAGTCCAGCCCAACGACCTCGCCATAGGTGTAGTTGAAATGGTGCCAATGGGCCTGCGCCAGGTAATTCAACTCATGCTCGGACCGCCGCAGGCTGCCGGCGGCCACGGAGTGCAGCAGCGGCTTCCAGAGATGCGTGCGCGATCGCTCCACCAACGTAATCTTGGCAAGTCCTCGACGTCCCAGGGTGTCACCCAGTTTGGTAACGAGTTCCAAGCCGGCTGCCCCGCCGCCCGCGACAACAATATGGTGCAAACCGTTGGCTGCCTTGGCCGATTCCGTCATGTCATTGTCCCTGCCGTCGCGCGACCTATAAAGCAACCGGGACGGGTCGAAGAAGGGATTGTCGTCCCACGGCGCCGATTTGGCCTGATCTGGCTGCCCGGACATCCCAGGATGCGATCCATTGGCAGGAAGGGAAATCGAGCCTGTTAACCTTCCGTTAACTTTAGCGCCTTATAATGGAATGCATCGCATCAAGGCAGGACAAGTGTTGGACGGACGGGTTTGCTGGCTTTCGCACGGGTTGGAATTTCCGCCGCATGGTTCCATCCGCAGCATCCATCCTGTCTCGGAACGGTAACGTGCCGACCCTGGGGTCGCGGCTGCCTCGCCCGACGATCTTCATGGCGGCTGCCTGCCTGATGATGATCGGGCTGCAAAGCTGGACAGAATGGGGCGCTTACAAGACCCAGGTGCGGGAGACCGAAACATCCCTTGCCAACCTGGCAAGCTCGCTCGCGCAGCATGCCGAGGACACCGTGGAGGTCGCCGACACCGCCGTGATCGGGGTTGTCACGCTGCTTGAAAGCAAGGGCACGGCGCCGGAAGTTCCCGGTGGGCTTGGTCAAAAGCTCGCGGCCCAAGTCAGCGCAGGGACACGCTTCCAGGATATTGTCGTGTGCGGCGTGAACGGAGACTGGCTTGCCACCTCGGCGGCCACCCAGCAAGGCACCTGTTCCGGTCGCGGCTATTTCAACCATCATCGTGATGATCCCGATCGTGGCGCCTACGTTGGCCAACCGATCCAAAGCCGCCTGAACGGAAAGTGGGTCATCACCGTGTCTCGCCGCTTCCAGTCCCCTGACGGCGGTTTCGCGGGCGTTGTGGTCGCGATAATCGAGCTGTCCTCCTTTGCTGGGTACTATGCGACCTACGACCTTGGCCCCGGCGGTGTCATCTCGCTGTCCGCGACTGACGGCACCTTGCTTGCCCGGTACCCGGCCAGCACGTCATTTGTTGGACAAGACGTCTCCGCCGGGCAGGTCTTCAGCGAGATGCGCAAGCGATCCTCAGGAAGCTATGCGAATGTTGCGATCATTGACGGCGTGCGGCGGTTCAGCGGCTACCGCAAGAGCGAGCGCTACCCGCTGGTTGTCGTTGCGGCCATGTCGCAGGACGAGGCGCTTTCCGGCTGGCGGCGCGACGCTGGGGTTGACATGGCGGTGGCGCTGGCGCTGACGCTGGGGGTTGGCTTCCTTGGCCTGAGCCTCACCCGCCAGGTGTGGCGCAGCCAGGCGGCGGAGCGGCGGATGCGGGCGGGCGAGGCGAGCTTCCGGCTGCAAGCCGAGAACCTGCGCCAGGCCAACGAGCGGATCACGCTGGCGACGGGCGGCGGCGCCATCGGCATCTGGGACTGGGACGTGAGCCACGACCGCATGGCGTGGGACCCCTGGATGCATCGACAGCCACCTGGCCAAGCCGTTCGAGATGGACGCGCTGCTGGCGGCGACAGGGGGGTGGGGCGGATGTTAGTTATGCTAACTCCATCGCCATCGAGGTCTCACCCAACAACTTCACGCCGCCGTCATAGCAACGCGCGAAAGCATTGAAACCCCATGGGTGACTACCAAGAGTACCACCTCAGGTCCCACGCCCACAGGAACAGTTTGATTTATGTTGCTTACGTGGAGAACCATGCAGCCAGCAGCCATTGCCCCGCCGTCCTGCTGTGTTACGCTTCCCATGATGCAGCGCAACGAGCCGGATCGTTCCCCATGAGCCACCTGAAAAGCCAAGCCGAACGGATCCCCGTGCTGGATGTCGGGCCTGTCCTGGACGGCACGCCCGGCGCGCAGGAAGCCCTGGCCGCCGCCTTCGCTGAAACCTGCGCCGACACCGGCTTCCTGGTCATCACCAACCACGGCATCAGCCAGTCGCTGATCGATGGCGCCTTCGCCGCCGCGGCCGACTTCTTCGACCTGCCCGAGCAGCGGAAGATGTCGCTCAAGGTCGGCGACCTGAACATCGGCTACCTTCCCCACGGCGCGCAGGTCGTCCGCACGTCAAAGGTGAACAA
Organism: uncultured Rhodopila sp.; assembly: GCA_964248015.1. Lineage (GTDB taxonomy): Bacteria > Pseudomonadota > Alphaproteobacteria > Acetobacterales > Acetobacteraceae > Rhodopila. The sequence continues at coordinate 3,398 of CAXTXZ010000351.1, forward strand.
CAACACCAAGCCGAACCTCAGCGAAAGTTTCTACATCGTCACCGACCGCGCCCCCGACGATCCCGAGATCCTCGCCGGCAACCCGCTGCATGGCCTGAACCGCTGGCCCCAGGACATGCCCGCCTTCAAGGCGCGCACGCTGGCCTACTTCAATGCGATGCGTCCCCTCGCCCACAAGATGGTCTCCGTCATCGCCACCTCGCTCGGCCTGCCGCCAGACCACTTCGCCGCTGATTTCCATGAGCCCACGATCACCCTGCGCCTGATCCGCTACCCCTCGCACGACAGCGCCGAGGACAACCAGTTCGGCTTCGCCCCTCACATAGACACCAGCTTCCTGACGCTGCTCGCCCACTCCGCCTTGCCCGGCCTGGAGGTGCGCACGCGCGAGGGCGACTGGATCAGGCCGCCCTCGATCCCCGGCGCCTTCGTGGTCAACACCGGCGAGATGCTGGCGCGCTACAGCAACGACCGCTACATCCCGACGCCCCACCGCGTCATCAACGCCAACAACGCGCTGCGCCATGCGGTGCCGTTCTTCTACGGCCCCAGCCTGGACGCCGTCATACAGCCCGTCCCGACGACCGTAAGCCAGGGCAACCCAGCGAAATACCATCCGCTGCTCTACGCCGACCACCGCCGCAAGCTGAACCTGACGAACTTCGACCACCGCCGCAAACCGCCCGAGGCAGCTTAAGTCGCCGCCGCGCCCTGCCAGTGTCTGCCCTTGTGAACAGCGTTATCCCGGCAACAGGTGACGCCTCCAACCCACGACATTGCGCGCCTCATTGCCATTCTGTCCCTGGCAACGCCGCCGCGGCCTCAAGCGTCCACGCCGTAATCCGCCAGTTCCGGCAGCATCGCCTCGATCACGAAGTCCACGAATGCATCGGGCGCATCCAGGAAGAACTCCTTGTCGGAGTAAGCGCCAACCGTCGCCTCCATCCCACGCGCCGTGGCCCAGGCGGCCAGGGCCGAAAGCGCGGCATGCGGCGTATCGCTCAGGAACGACACCTGCGACCGGCGCTTGTCGGCATCGCGATGGGATGTCTCGCTGCGGCTGAATTGCAGGTCCACGTTCGTCCCCGGCTGGCGCAGCCAGATCGCCCGCTCGGTCCGCCGCAGTTCGACAAACCCCAGTTGTGTTGTCAGCATTTCAACCACAACCTCGAAGTGCCGGGCATCGAGGCGGTTGGCGACGTGGTTGAGCTGCATGGCGAAACCCTCGGTCAAGCGTCCACTATGCGGGAAGCAACGGCGCAAGCCAATCGCGTCGCGTCCAGCGCTGAACCAGGGCCGAGCCGGCCGCGCTGGCGTGGCAATCCCTGGCTCGCATGGAACAACGTGATTGGCGGCGCCCTCCAGGCAACCGGACATGGAACCAAAACGCCAACGCTTTGTTTACGCCGCAGTGTTAGGGCAACATCAGCATGACTGGAACAATCTGGCTGATGAAGTCGCTCGCCAAAACAATGGTTTATCCAGCAATCAAGGAGTTCTCATGGCCGACGAAAATGATGTGGACCGAGTCTGGAACCTGATGGACAAAATCAGCTTGTGCATGTTGAGCACTCGCGACGGCGACGACATCCGCGCGCGCCCCATGGCCGCGCACATCGCCCGCGACGAG
>CAXTXZ010000352.1:0-5019 GCA_964248015.1 uncultured Rhodopila sp.
CTCCAAGTTGCCGGGGGCCAGGTTGCCGGGGGCCAGGTTGCCGGGGCATCGACGCCCGCGCTGCGCGGCGCGCCTGCTGAAACCGGCCCCACGGGCGCGCCGGCGACGGCGCAGACGATCCGCGTGACGGTTGACGTGCTGGAAGACCTCATGACGCTGGTCAGCGAGCTTGTGCTGACCCGCAACCAGCTTCTGCAGCTTGCCCGCAACCAGGAGAACGGCGCCTTCACGGTGCCGTTGCAGCGGCTGTCGCACATCACCTCGGACTTGCAGGAAGGGGTGATGAAGACCCGCATGCAGCCGATCGGCAACGCCTGGAACAAGCTGCCCCGGCTGGTGCGCGACCTGTCGCACGAAATGGGCAAGAAGATCGAGCTGACGATGCTGGGGGCCGAGACCGAGCTTGACCGGCAGGTGCTGGAGCTGATCAAGGACCCGCTGACGCACATGGTGCGCAACAGCGGCGACCACGGCCTGGAAGGCCCGGCGGAGCGGCGCGCGGCGGGCAAGCCGGAAACCGGGCAGATCATCTTGAACGCCTACCACGAGGGCGGCCACATCATCCTGGAGATCTCCGACGACGGGCGCGGGCTGGCGGTGGACCGCATCAAGGCCAAGGCGCTCAGCGCCGGGCTGGCGACCGAGGCGGAACTGGCCAGCATGACGGAAGGCCAGATCCAGCGCTTCATCTTCCGCGCCGGGTTCTCGACGGCGGCCAAGATCTCGGCGGTGTCGGGGCGCGGCGTCGGCATGGACGTGGTCAAGACCAACATCGAGAAGATCGGCGGCACGATCGACCTGAAAAGCACCGCCGGCGAGGGCACCAAGTTCACCGTCAAGATCCCGCTGACGCTGGCGATCGTCTCGGCGCTGATCGTCGAGGTGTCGGGCGAACGCTTCGCGATTCCGCAGCTCAGCGTCGTGGAGCTGGTGCGCGCGCGGAACGGGACGGCGAAGGACGCGGGCGACAGCGTCATCGAGCGCATCAACGACACGCCCGTGCTGCGGCTGCGCAGCCGGCTGCTGCCGCTGGTGAGCCTGACCGAATTGCTGGAACTGGGCACCGAGAAGGACGGCGACGGCACGGCGCACGTGGTGGTGGCGCAGGTCGGCCAGCACATGATGGGGATCATCGTGGACCGGGTGTTCGACACCGAGGAGATCGTCGTCAAGCCGGTCGCGCCGATCCTGCGGCACGTGACGATGTTCAGCGGCAACACCATCCTGGGCGACGGCTCGGTCATCATGATCCTGGACCCGAACGGCATCGCGCGGGCGACCGGCGTCGGCGCGGGCAGCGAGGGCAAGATGGCGCGGCCAAGCCTGGCCGACGCGCAGACCTCGGCCGACAAGACCGCGATGCTGCTGTTCCGCGCCGGCGCGTCGCGTCGCATGGGGGTTCCGCTGGGCCTGGTGGCGCGGCTTGAGGACATCCCGCGCGACAAGATCGAGCATTCCGGCGGCGCCCCGGTGACGCAGTACCGCGGCAAGCTGATGCCGCTGATCTCGATCGACGGCGGCACCGACCAGGAACGGCCGACCCAGCCGCTGCTGGTCTTCGCCGAGGGCGAGCGGATCATGGGACTGATGGTCGACGAGATCATCGACGTGATCGAGGACCGGCTTGAGATCGAGCTGGCCGGCGTGCGGCCGGGCCTGCTGGGCACCGCGGTGATCGGCGGCCAGGCGACGGACGTGCTGGACACCGGCTACTGGCTGATGCAGGCCTGGGAGGACTGGTTCCGCGGCGCGCCCCGGAAAAGCACGTCGCTTGGCCAGAAGCACATCCTGCTGGTTGATGACAGCGACTTCTTCCGCCAGCTCATGGTGCCGACGTTCGGCGCCGCCGGGTACCGCGTGACGGCGGTCGGCGGCGCGGCGGAGGCGTTGCGCCTGCGCGACGGCGGCAAGCTGTTCGACATCATTGTCTCGGACATCGAGATGCCGGACATGGACGGGCTGGGCTTTGCCCGCGCCATTCGGGCCGGCGGCCCCTGGGCGCACCTGCCGGTGATCGCGCTGACCGCGCACGCCGACGCGCAATTCGCCCAGGCGGGGCGCGAGGCCGGCTTCACCGGCATCGTCGCGAAGATGGAGCGGGAATCGCTTATCGACAACCTGCGCGCCTGCCTCGCGGAGCCCGCCGCGGCCTGACGATTGAAAGGACCAGCCATGTCCACGAATGTCTTGGAGCGGCCCGATGCCCCGGCCGCGAGCGTGCCCACGCAGAGCGGGCCGAATGGCGCGGAAGACGCCCAGGTCCTGGTGACGCTGACGGTCGGGGAGCAGCTTTGCGGCGTCCCCGTGCTGGCGGTGCGGGACATACTGGGGGAGCAATCGATCACGCGCATCCCGCTGGCCCCGCCGGAGATCGCCGGCAGCCTGAATTTGCGCGGCCGGATCGTGACCGCCATCGACCTGCGCCGGCGCCTCAACCTTCCGCCGCCGCCGGCCGGGCAGCCGCGCATGTCGGTGGTGGCGGAGCAAGGCGGCGAGCTTTACGCCTTGCTGGTCGATCAGGTGTCCGAGGTCATGAGCCTCGACCCCAGCATGTTCGAGCGCAACCCGCCGACACTGGGCAAGTGCTGGGCGTCGTTCAGCACGGGCATCTATCGCCTGGACGGGCGCCTGCTCGTTGTCCTCGACGTGTCCAAGCTGCTGGCCTTGTCCGGAGAGGAATAGTTCGCCCATGTCCCGCACCTGCCTCGTCGTCGACGACAGCCGCGTCGTCCGGAAAGTCGCGCGCCGCATATTGGAGGCCAACGGCTTCGCCGTTGTCGAGGCCGGCGACGGCCAGCAGGCGCTGGAGTCGTGCCGAGCGGCGATGCCCGACGGGGTGCTGCTGGACTGGAACATGCCGGTGATGGACGGCATCACGTTCCTGCGGAACCTGCGGGCCGAGTTCGGGCCTGACCAGCCTCCGGTCATCTTCTGCACGACCGAGAACGACATGAGCCACATCGAGGCGGCGATCGGGCAGGGCGCGCAGGAATACATCATGAAGCCGTTCGACGAGGAGATCCTGACCGGCAAGCTGGCTCAGGTCGGGCTGCTGTGACCGCGCTTCCACGGCCCGCCGCGACAGCCCGTGGCTCGGCCATGGCGGCGCGCGTGATGGTCTGCGACGATTCCGCGGTGATCCGCGGCGCCATCGCCAGGATGCTGGAGGCTGATCCGGACATCGTCGTCGTCGCCAAGGTGGCGAACGGCAAGCTTGCGGTCGAGGAGGTCGGCAGGGGCGAGATCGACGTCGTCGTCATGGACATCGAGATGCCGGTCATGGACGGCATGGCGGCGCTGCCGTTGCTGCTGCGCGCCGATCCGGGCGTGCGCGTCATCATGGCGTCCACCCTGACCACCCGGGGCGCGGAGATCGCCCTGCGCGCGCTTCGCCTCGGCGCGGCCGACTACGTGCCGAAGCCGTCCAGCATCGGAACCGTCAACGACGACGCTTTCCGCCGGGAAATCGTCGAGAAGGTCAAGGGCCTTGCCCAGAGGCGCCGCCCCCCTGTTGCCCGGCCCATCCGTTCCCGCGGCCCGCTGGCATTGCGCCCCGGCCCGTCCATGGCCGCCCGGCTGCTGGCCGTCGGCAGTTCCACCGGCGGCCCGCAGGCCTTGTTCACCCTGGTGCAGGGGCTGGGCCGGACGGTCGATGTTCCGGTGGTGCTGACCCAGCACATGCCGGCGACCTTCACGCCCATCCTGGCGGACCACCTGACGCGGCTTGGCGGGATGCCGTGCGCCGAGGCGCGCGACGGCGAGTCGTTGCTCCCCGGACGGATCTACCTTGCGCCGGGCGACCGGCATTTGCTTGTCGAGGGCAACCGCGCGGGCCTGCGGGCGCGCCTGTCCTCCGGCCCGCCGGAGAATTTCTGCCGTCCCGCCGTCGATCCCATGCTGCGGACGGCGGTCGCCGCCTGCGAGGGCCGCGTGCTGGTCGCCATGCTGACCGGCATGGGCCATGACGGCCTGGCCGGGACGAGGCGGGTCATCGAGGCGGGCGGCGCGGCCATCGCGCAGGACGAGGCGAGCAGCGTGGTCTGGGGCATGCCGGGCGCCATCGCGCAAGCCGGCCTGTGCCACGCGGTCCTGCCGCTGCCGCGCATGGCGCCGAAAGTGCTGGAAATGCTAAAAGGAGCGCGGCCATGACGGCGACTTTAACGACCGCATCCTTCGAGACCTTCTCGGGTTTGCTGAAGGGCAGCTCCGGGCTGGTCATCGGCATGGACAAGCTTTACCTGCTTGAGACCCGGCTGGCCGGGATCGTCAAGCGGGAACAGCTCGCTGACATGAACCAGCTTGCGGAGCGCCTGCGCCGCCCCGGCAACGACAAGCTGGCGCACGACGTGGTCGAGGCGATGACCACCAACGAAAGCTTCTTCTTTCGCGACGACAAGCCGTTCCAGCATTTCAAGGCCCAGGCGCTGCCTCGGCTGGTGGCGGAACGGCCGCCCGGCAGCACGCTGCGCGTCTGGTCGGCCGCCTCGTCCTCCGGCCAGGAAGCCTATTCGCTGGCGATGATCATAGCCGAGTCCAAGGCGCTGCTGGGCGACCGCAAGGTGGAGATCATCGGCACGGACATCGCGCGGGAGCAACTGGCGCGCGCGCGCGAAGGCGTCTACACCCAGTTCGAGGTGCAGCGCGGCCTGCCCGTGCAGATGCTGATGCGCTATTTCCGCAAGGAAGACGCCAACTGGCGGATCTCCGACAGGATACGCGGCATGGCGCAGTTCCGCGAGTTCAACCTGCTGTCCGATCCGCGCTCGCTTGGCCGGTTCGACGTGGTGTTTTGCAGGAACGTGCTGATCTACTTCGACCAGGCGACGAAAGCACGGGTCCTGGGCGCCATCGCGGGGGTCATGCCCGCCGACGGGTTGTTGTACCTCGGCGGCGCGGAGACGGTGCTGGGCATCACCACCAAGTTCGCGCCGATGCCGGCGGAACGCGGCGTGTACATGGTCAGTCCGCCGGCGGCGCAGAAGCCCGCCGTGGCTGGAAGGATGGCCGCGGCCGGCTGAC
>CAXTXZ010000353.1:0-5017 GCA_964248015.1 uncultured Rhodopila sp.
CCTTCCGCGCCCTGCCGGCCGAGGCGCCGCTGGCGATGCCAACGCAATCGCTGCGCCAGGCGCCAGCCCACAGCGGACGCCCGGCCTCCGCGCCATCCGGGATGGCCTGGCGGCGTCTCGCGGTGATTGGCGGCGCGATCGCGCTGACCGGCTTCGGCACAAGGGAGATGTACCGCGTCCTGGCGGTCAACGGCCCGACGCCGCTGGCGATCGTCATGCTGGCGCTGTTCGTGGCGTTGTTCGCCTGGATCGCCCTGTCCTTCACCAGCGCCATCGCCGGCTTCGTCTCGGTCTTGGGCGGCGGCGGCCTTCGCTTGCTGTCGCCCGGCTCCCTGCCCGCCACCCGCACCGCCCTGTTGATGCCGACCTACAACGAAGCGCCCACCCGCGTCATGGCCGGCCTGGAAGCCATCGACGAGGCCCTGCGAACGCTCCAGGCAAGTTCCCTGTTCGACATCTTCATCCTGAGCGACACCACCTACCCCGAAACCTGGATCGCCGAGGAAAAAGCTTTCCTCGACCTGCGCGCGCGAACCAACGGCGACGCCAGGATCTTCTACCGCCATCGCGCCAGGAACACCGCCCGCAAGGCCGGCAACATCGCCGAATGGGTCAGCCGCTTCGGCGACGCCTACCCGCAATTCCTCATCCTGGACGCCGACAGCGTCATGCGCGGCGAAACGCTCGTCGCGCTGGTGCGCGCCATGGAGGCGCATCCCGACGTCGGCCTGATCCAGACCCTGCCGATCATCACCGGCGGCGCGACGCTGTTCGCCCGCATGCAGCAGTTCGCCGGCCGCGTCTACGGCCCGGTGATCGCCCACGGCATCGCCTGGTGGCACGGCGCGGAGGGCAACTACTGGGGCCACAACGCGCTGATCCGCACCCGTGCCTTCGCCGAGCAGGCCGGCCTGCCGGAACTGCCGGGACGCAAGCCGTTCGGCGGCCACATCATGAGCCACGACTTCATCGAGGCCGCCCTGATGCGCCGAGGTGGCTGGGCCATCCACATGGCGCCCGGCCTGGAGGGCAGCTACGAGGAAAGCCCGCCCTCGCTGATCGACCTCGCGGTGCGCGACCGGCGCTGGTGCCAGGGCAACTTGCAGCACATCGCCATCCTGCCGGCGCGCGGCCTGCGCTGGGTCAGCCGCCTGCACCTGCTCACCGGCATCGGCTCCTACCTGACGGCGCCGCTCTGGCTGCTGTTCCTGCTCAGCGGCATCCTGATCGCGTTGCAGGCCCGCTTCGTGCCGCCCGACTACTTCCCCGCCGGCAAGGCGCTGTTCCCGCAATGGCCCGTCATCGACCCGGTGCGCGCCATGTGGGTCTTCATCGGGACGATGGGGTTGCTGCTGGCGCCGAAATGCCTCGGCATGCTGACGGTGATGCTCCGCCCGGACCTGCGGCGGGGCTGCGGCGGCGTCCTCGGCCTGATCGCCAGCCTGTTGCTGGAAACCCTGATCGCCGGCCTGCTCGCCCCCGTCGTCATGCTGACGCAGTCCATCGACGTTGTCGCGATCCTGCTGGGCCGCGACTCCGGCTGGAACGCCCAGCGCCGGGATGACGGGCGCATCCCGTTGCGCGCCGTCGTCCGGCAGTACCGGCGTCACACGATCCTGGGCCTGGCTTTGGGCGCCGGCGCCTGGGCCGTGTCGCCCTATCTCGCGCTCTGGATGCTGCCGGTTGTCCTCGGCCTTGCCCTGGCTGTGCCGCTGGCCGAACTGACCGGGCGCCGCTCGCTTGGCGTTGCCTTGCGCCGGATGGGGCTGCTGCGCATCCCCGAGGAAAGCCAGCCTCCCGAAGTGCTTCGGCAAGCAGCCGCGCTTCAGCAGGCAGCGCGCGCGCCCTATCCTGACGCGCCAACGGCCAACCCGTCAGCCACGGGCGTGGCAGCCATGCTTGGTGATCCTTGCCTGCTCGCGGCGCATCGGCACATGCTGCCCCCGCCGCGCCGTCCAGGCATTGATCCATTGAACGTGGCGCTGCTGACCGGAACCGCCAAGTTGCAGGAAGCAGACAGCCTTGCGACGGCATGGCCCGATCTCAGCGCGGCGGAGAAAACGGCTGTGCTTTCGGACGCCCAGGCTTTGCGGCGGTTGCTGGCGCTACAGCAACGCTGACATCAGGCGAACCGGCACAAACAGCCGAGCAACAGCGTCATGTACGGCAGAAACTGCCGAGCAGCTTTCCGCAACGAACTGAAAACAATGAGACGTAGTTTGGCACAAGCTTTGCAGCACTTATGACTGCAATAATGCAATGAGGAGAATCAACGGTGACAATCAGCGGTTTATCAAGCCTTGGCGGCATAAGCGCATCCGCTCATGACGTTTTGCCGCCTGCCGGCAAATCACAGCAACCAGCCTCCGCGCCCGCGCAGGCCCAGGCGTCCGTCACGCCACCCGTGGCTGGCCTAGCCCAAAACGAGCCGTTGTCTTCGACCATGCTATCTGTGCTGATTGGACAACAATTAACCTTATATGGATCACCAGGCTTGGATTGATGTAGTCGTTTAACGCCATCATCAATTCAATGCAAGCATTGTATTCATCCGCCTGCCATCATAAGCACAAGATACGTTGCGCGTCGTCACGAACCCGCCCCCGGAAAATCCGGACGCGCGGCACCCTGACAGCCGAACCGGCCTGTCGCCCCTTCCAGGCAGCCGCTTAGCGCGTCAAGGCCTTGCGCAGATACAGCTTGGCATGACCCGGCGGAAAATCCTCCAGCCGCCCAAACTCGACATAGCCACGTTTCTTGTAGAAATCCGGCGCCTGGATTGTCAGCGTTTCCAGCGTCGCGTTGGCCGCCCCGCGTTCGCGCGCGAGGCGCTCCGCCGCATCCATCAGCCGCGTGCCAAGGCCCTGGCCGCGCAGCGGCTCGGACACCCAAAGGAAATTGACCTGCAACCAGCCGCCCCAGACATGCCCTGTCAGGCCGCCCAGCCACTCGCCACGCCCATTCCTCAGGAAGAAGTTGACGGGATGCCACGTCGCGTCGCCGCTGCGCGCGAAATTGAGCCCGATGATGTTCTCGGAAATGAACCGCCCCAGCGCCTCGCTCGGCAGCGGATCGTAAATAAGCTCCAACGTTTCCATTCTGCTCCTGTTTACGGCGCGTCCCCGGACGTTTATCACGAACATGGCCCGCTCGATCCAGCCCCGCACGATCCGGCAACCCAGGCAGGGCCAGAGCCGTTAAAGCCGCCAACATAGCCACACAGGAGACGGTCATGAGCAGCACACCCGACGCAAAACCCGCCAAGCCGTTTTTGACCGACGTCCTCACGCTGCGCGAACGCGCCCGCCAGAACCTGTCCTCCGGCGTCGTCACCACCACCTATGACGGCGATGCCGAGAAAACCATCGAGATCCTGCAATCCGTCCTGGCCACCGAGATCGTCTGCGTGCTGCGCTACACGATGCACGCCGTCACCGCGAGCGGCATCCACAGCGAGGCCATCAAGGACGAGTTCGCGCAGCACGCCAAGGAAGAGCAGGAGCACATGATGGCCGTCGCCGAGCGCATCAACCAGCTCGGCGGCACCCCCAACTTCAACCCGGAGGGCCTGGCCACACGCTCCGCGTCGCAATACGCCGGCGGCGAAAACCTGGTTGACATGATCCGTGAGAACCTGATCGCCGAGCGCATCGCCGTGGACCACTACCGGGAGCTGATCCGCTACTTCGCCGACGACGACCCCGCGACCCGCACCATGCTGGAAGGCATCCTGGCGGTCGAGGAGGAGCACGCCTCGGACATGCTGGACCTGCTCCAAGCGCATTCCTGACGCGCTCACCGCCTGATCCGCCCGCGGCATCAGCCTTGCCGGTCGCCCACCGCCGCGGCTCATGAAGAGCTGCGGCCAGGGCGGAAGGATTTGCACCGGCCGGCGACTGCCATGAAACGGAAGCCTGTCGCAGTGACGCCTCGCCCCTATCTCCTGCTGCCCTCCGACCTGACGCAGGTCTTCATCATCCCGCACAGCCTTGGCCCCGATCCCGCCACCGAGGACTTCAACAGCGGCTAAGACGCCATCGGCACCTATCGCTTTGTCGCCTACCGCCCCGGCGACCGCATCGAACTGGAGCGCTCCGACGCCTACTGGGGCGCCAAGTCGCGCTGGCGGCACGTCACCCGTGACTGCGAGTTTTTATTATCGCTGAAACCACCTCTTGATTACAGCAGCGCTTGAACGCGCATGCGATGGCGCTGCGCCAGCGTGACGGCAATTGAGACCCTGCCGGCAGCATGACAGACGGTTGTCGCCCTGACGATGAGAGCGTCATTTTAAAAACGTTGCCATGATGACGTCGGCAACGGACGGTATGTTTTTCGCTGCCGTGATCCAAAGACATGCGAAACGCACAAACACGGGATTACGCTTCCAGATGCAACGCCTGGCGCAGTAGCGTATTGATCCGCGACTGCCACCCCGGACCCGCCTTGCGAAGCTTTGCCAACACATCGGCGTCGAGCCGGATGTTGATCTGCTCCTTTGGCGCATCGAGCCTGGGGCGACCGCGAGAACGCCGGCAAAGCGCTTCGCTTCGTTCCTGCTCAGCCAACAGGTTTCTCCATCACCGCGTCCGTGAGCGACCCGCGGCTTAGAAGTTGGCGCACGTGCAGCAACTCGACGCCGATCACGCGACCCTGCTTGTCATAATCGAGGACGACCCCAGGGGCAATTTCTTGGCTATCCTGATACTCGGCTCCCTCCGGCGCGAAGTAGACACCGATCGCGTCCGCCTCGGGATCGTAGCTGGCACGGCCTTTAGGCGACCGAGCACGCGAGGGAGGCTTGTCCGTCATGGCTTGGCTCCTCGATCGAAAAAAGCGCTCAACACGAGCACGCCCCCGGCATCAGGTCGGTGCGCAACCCGCAGAACCCGGCTATCCCGTTCCGCAATTATCTTGAATGAGCGCATCACCTGGGGCCGCACGGGATCAGCGGCCGTCCAGTCGGGCGAAAGACCCGCGGCTTCGATCCCCTCTTGAGCCAGCCCAGATTCGGCTT
>CAXTXZ010000354.1:0-5017 GCA_964248015.1 uncultured Rhodopila sp.
CCAGCCAAAGCGTCAGTCACGCCGTCAAGCCAAACCTCCCAAAGCAAGCTTGCCCGCGCATAAGACTTCATCCCGCGCCAGAACGCCCGGTCGTTCAAGCGATTGCCCTGGGCGCTGTGGCAACGCTTGCTTCACAGGCCTGAGGCAGGGATCATGCCGGGCGCGCATCGGGGTCGGGCGATCCCACGGCGTCACCAAGGATCGATATAGGGATACTTCTTCCCGCTCCGCGCCGGAACCGGCGGCAGCCGTCGCAGGCCGTTGGCGATCCAGCCTCGGGTGTCCGCGGGATCGATGACGTCGTCGATCCCACCGCCCATGACCGCATTCACCGCCTTGGCGTTTTCATAGGCGATTGCCGTCCGGCGGTCGAACTCCAGCCGCCGCGCCTCGGGGTCCTCGATCGCCATCAGCTCCTTGCGATAGCCCAGTTTCACCGCGCCTTCGATGTTCATGCCGGCGAACTCCGCGGTGGGCCAGGCGATCGAGAAGAACCCGACCAAGGAACCGGCGCCCAGCATCGCCTGCGCGCCAAGGCCGTAGGCCTTGCGCACAACCACGGTGAACAAAGGCGCGGTCATGTTGGCCCCTGCGTTGAACAGACGCGTGCAATGCCGGACCAGGGCCGTCCGTTCCGCATCAGGCCCAACCATGATGCCCGGGCAATCGATTAGGTTCACCACCGGAATGTCGAACGCATCGCAAAGGTGCAGGAATCTTGCTCCCTTGTCCGCGCCGTCGGAATCGATCGCGCCTGCCAGGTGATGGGGATTGTTGGCGATCAACCCCATCGGCCGCCCCTCGATCCGGATGAACGCGGTGATGATGCCAATGCCGAACTTCTCCCGGATTTCCAGCACCGAACCCTTGTCCGCGATTGTCTCGATGATGTCGCGCATGTTGTACAGGCGCAGCCGGTTTTCCGGAACCGTGCGACGCAGGCGCCGTTGATCGTGCGCCTCCCACGCGGCGACCGGCCCCTGGAAATAGGACAGGTATTTCTTCGCCGCATCGACGGCGGCGAACTCGTCCTTCACCAGGATGTCCACAACGCCATTAGGAACCTGAAACGACATCGGGCCGACTTCCTCGGGGGTGTAGATCCCAAGGCCGCCGCCCTCGATCATCGCCGGCCCGCCCATCCCGAGCGTCGTGCCCTCGGTGGCGATGATCACGTCGCTGCACGCCACCAGCGCCGTGTTGCCGGCGAAGGTGCGGCCATTGACGATGGCGACCAGCGGAACCAGCCCGCTCAGCTTGGAATAGGTCGTGAACGTGTGCGTGTCGATGGCGACGCGCGGGCCGATATGATCCTCGCCCGGCCGTCCGCCGCCCCCCTCGCCGAACAGGACTAGCGGCAGGCGGAACCGCCCCGCAAGCTCGAACATCCGGTCCTGCTTGTAGTGGTTGCGATGGCCCTGCGTGCCCGCCAGCACGGTGTAGTCGTAATGCACCAGCGCCGCGCGGGATCGTGTCTCGTCGAACAGGTCGCCGTTGATCGAGCACATGCCGGCCACCACCCCGTCAGCCGGCGTGTTCTTCCGCAGCGCCTCGATGGAATGACGCTGGTGCTGGCGCGCGACGACAAGCGGCCAGTATTCAGTGAAGGAGCCGGGATCGACCAGGCGATCGATGTTCTCCCGTGGCATCCGATAGCCTGTCCTGCGCCGGCGTGCCACGGCATCCGGACGGTTGTCGTCCAGCGTCAGCGCGTGACGGTCATGGTTCTCGCGCAGGTCGTCGCGGATGTGGTCGAGATCCAGCTCCTCGGCCGCGGCGACGGCGTCGCCGGCGACTTCCGCTTCCTGAATGAAGACGATGGGAAAACCCTCGCGGACGACGTCGCCCGCCGCCATCGTGACGCCGCGCACAATGCCGCCATGCGGGGCCAGGATGACGTGTTCCAGCTTCATCGCCTCGACCACGGCCACCTGCTGCCCTTTGCGCACCTCGTCTCCAACGGCAACGTCAATGGCGACGATGGTGCCCTGGATCTGCGAGGCGACACCCTTCGAGCCGTCAGGTCCAGCAAGGCCCGGCGAACCCTCGGAGGCCGGCCCTGCCTCCTGTTCCGCCGTTACCTGGGCATCGGGCGCGAACAAAGCCAAGGGGCCGCGGCTCCTGATGCGCGCGCCGGCGAACCCGCGGCCGTTCGGGCCACGCGGCGGCCCCGCTTCCGCCGCGACGAAGCGTTGCCGCTGCTCGGTGTCCACAGCCAGGGCAGCCATGTGCTCATCCACCCATCTCGTGTGGGTCTGGCCAAGGGCGAAGTCGGGATGGGCCAGGATTTGGCGCAAAAAAGCGATGTTGGTGCCGACGCCTTCAATCCGGAACTCGCTCAAGGCGCGCGCCGTCCGTCCCACCACGTCGGTGAAAGCCGGGGAGGGAGAATGGGCGATCACCTTCGCCAGCAATGAGTCGTACGAACCGCTCGTCCGGTAGCCGGCATAGCCAAAACCATCGGTCCGGACGCCAGGCCCGCTCGGCGCCTCGTAAACGGTCAGCGTTCCGCTCTCGGGCCGGACCGAGCCATCCGCCCCGATCGCTTCCATGTTGACCCGCGCCTGGATCGCGTGCCCGCGCGGATGCGCGATGCCCGGCGCGTCCAGCCCAAGCTTCGCCAGCGTCGCACCCTGGGCCAGGCGGATTTGCGCCTGCACCAGATCGACGCCGGTCACCGCCTCGGTCACCGTATGCTCGACTTGCAGCCGGGCATTGGCCTCGATGAACACGAAGGGCTGCGAGCCGACCCGGCCAGAGGCATCGACCAGGAATTCAAACGTGCCGAGATTGGCGTAGCGCACGCTCCTCGCGAAGCGGACCGCCGCCGCGATGATCCGGTCGCGCAGCCCAGCGTCGAGAAAAGGCGCCGGGGCAATCTCGATGATCTTTTGAAAGCGGCGCTGAAGGCTGCACTCCCGCTCGCCCAGATGCGCGACGTTGCCCGTGCGGTCGCCCAGGATCTGGACCTCGACATGGCGAGCGCGCGGGATGAATTCTTCCACGTACACATCGGCTCGGCCGAAGGCGGTCCGCGCCTCGGACTGGCAGCGCTGGTACGCGGCGTCCAGTTCGTCGGCTGACGCGACCGCCCGCGTGCCGCGACCGCCGCCGCCCGCCACCGCCTTGATGATCATCGCGCCGCCTGGTCCCAGCCCGGTGAGGAACGTCCGCGCCTCCTCCAGCGTCACCGCATGGTCAAGGCCGCGAATCACCGGCACCGAGGCCTCGGCCGCCGCGGCGCGTGCGCGCGCCTTGTCGCCAAACAGGTCCAGGTGCGCCACGTCCGGTCCCACGAAGGTCAGTCCCGCCTCGGCGCACCGGCGGGCGAAGTCGCCGCGCTCCGCCAGGAAGCCGTAACCCGGATGAATGGCGTCGCACCCTGTCGCCTTGGCCGCCTCGATCACCGCGTCGGCATTCAGGTACGCGGCCACTCCCGCGCCCGGCAGGGCCTGGGTCTCATCGGCCGCGCGGAGATGCAGGCTGCTGGCGTCGTCCTCGGCGTAAACCGCCACGGTTGGCAAACCCATGTCGGATGCCGCGCGGGCGATACGGATGGCAATCTCGCCACGGTTGGCGATCAGTAGTTTCGTCACGCTCATGATAAGTCTTTCCGTGGCTTGGCGGCCTGTTCAGATGGCCTTCGCGCCGATGATTCCGTGCCGTTCCAGCCCATCGATCCCAGTCCGGTTCCTCCTCAGAACGCGTGCGACAACCTGCGCATGGCACTTTGCGGCTGCGGCAGTGTCATTGGCGCTGCCCCGCGTCAGCCCCGCGACTTTCATCCAACATGCTTTCCCCGCTTCGCACCCGTTACAGTCATGCGACGCTTCGCGAACTTCCGCGTTGAACTTCCGCGTTCCAGGTGATGGAGCATCACTCCACTTGCATGAAGAATTACGCCGCGCCATCGTCGCCCGCAAGTTGGGGCCGCGCCGCAAGAATGCGTCCGGAGAACGGAGGAAGCAGTGCCTTTATCCGCCTTGCGCGTCGTGGAGATCGGGAGCCTGCCGGCGGCGGCATACTGCGCGCGGCTGCTAGCCGATTTCGGCGCCGAGGTCATCAAGATCGAGCCGCCGTCCGGCGACCCGGGCCGATACGCCGCGCCGCTGCTTCCCGCCAGCACGGACAGCGCCAGTTTCGCCTTCCTGAACTTCGGCAAGCAGAGCACGACGCAGGATGCGGCCGCGCTGCTGGAAACAGCCGACGTTTGCATCGCTTCCGGCGTCGATATGACAGCCGCGCGCGCGGCCAATTCTGGCTTGATAGTGGCGGACCTGTCCTGGTTCGGCGGCGCCGGCCCATATGCTGGGTACTGCGGCGGCGATCTGGTGTGCCGCGCGCTCGCCGGCATGACGCAACTCGTGGGTCCCTCCGAGGGGCCGCCGCTGGCAGCGCCTGATTTCCAGGCTTCGGTGATCGGCGGCATCACCGGGTTCATCGCCGTGATGGCGGCGCTGGTCGCGCGCGAGGCCGGCGATGCCGGACGCAGGCTGGAAGTCAGCGTGTTCGAATCCTGCATCGCCTACGCGGAATTGCAAACCTCGGACGCCTGGGTGCGCGGCTCGGGCCAGGACCGTATCGGCATCAACCGGTTCTGGCCGACCTATCCGGTGGGCATCTATCCAACGAAGGATGGCTGGATCGGTGTCACCCTGGTGACGCCGCTGCAATGGCAGGGCTTCTGCCTGATGCTCGGCCTGGACGATCTCGCGACGAATCCGGACTACATGCTCGGGATGGAGCGCGTGTTGCATTCGGCCATGCTGGAATCACGGTTTGTGTCAAAACTCGCCGAACAGACAGACGCGCACTGGTTCGAGCAGGCGCTGGCCCGCAAGCTGCCGATCGTCCCCGTGCCCTCGATGGCCGATATCCTCGCCAGCGAACCTCTGCGCGCGCGCGGCATCATCGGCCCCATCAGCGTGGGAGAACGCACGGTGGAGGGACCGGTTTCGCCGCTGCGCCTCACGCGCACGCCGCCCCGCCGGGGCGGGCGCGTGCCAGGCATCGGCGG
>CAXTXZ010000355.1:0-4985 GCA_964248015.1 uncultured Rhodopila sp.
GTGAAGCGGGTCCAGGTCTGGGTGCGGCCAAGCAACGGGATGCCCACGAAGCCGCGCAGCGCGAGGTTGCCGCGCGGGTCGAGTTGCAGCTCGACGCCGTAGACGCCGCCGTTGCGCGGATCGGTGATGTGGCCCTTCCACAGGTTCGGCTTGACCAGGCGGGCATCCGTGACCAGCGGCAGGTGGCATTGCGGGACGCCGCGGTAATCGACCGGCGTTGGGTCGCCCGGATGGTCCATGATAAGCCCTGCTATGGTGACGCACAGGTTGCCGTCGCAGGGCGACACGGCCATGACCCCGTCGTGGTCCTGGGTCAGCCAGAGGCCTGTCAGGGTGGCGTTGGCGCGAGCCGCCGCGGCGGGCAGCAGGAGAATGAGCAGGAGGAGCCATCGGGTCATGCCGGTTAGATAGGCAGGTTCCCGCTGTCGGTGAACCGCACGCCCAGCCCGGTGAGCTTTTCCCGCGCCGCCTCGATCGTGCCGCGGCCGTCCGGCGTGGGCAGGCCGATGCCGCGGCAGGCGTCTTGGATGACCGTGACGGCGAAGCCGAGGCGCGCCGCGTCCTCGGCCGACCATGCGACGCAGAAATCGGTGGCGAGGCCGCACAGGAACAGGTGGGAAAAGCCGCGCTGGCGCAGCCATGCCTCAAGGCCGGTGGGGGTTTGCCGGTCGTTCTCGAAAAAGGCCGAGTAGCTGTCCAGCGTCGGACGGAAGCCCTTGCGGATGATGACCTCGACGCGCGCCTGGTCGATGGCCGGGTGGAGCGCGGCTGACGGGGTCGCCGCGATGCCGTGGTCGGGCCAGAGCACCTGGGTTCCGTGGGGCAGGGCGATCGTGTCGTAAGGCTGGCGGCCGGGATGGCGGCTGGCGAAGGAGGCGTGGTCCGCCGGGTGCCAGTCCTGCGTCGCGAACGCGTGGTCGAAGCGGCCAAGCAATCGGTTGACGACGGGGATGATGGCGTCGCCGTCCGCGACGGGAAGCTCTCCCCCCGGCATGAAGGTGGGCTGGATGTCGATCAGCCCGAGGATGTCGGTTTGCATCTGTACTGTCCCTGTTCAGGAGGCGGGATAGAGGGTAGTTTCCGCCGCTCGCGCCGAATGCGGAAGAACCTGCGGAGTTAGTGCATGAAGTTACCCGGTTGTTGGTTGGCCGCCACGGCTTTGCTGGCCGCGGTGATGGCGACGCCGGCCGGCGCGGTCACTTTCCGCTGGGCCAATGATGGCGACGTGAACGCCATGGACCCGGCGACGCGGCAGGAAACCGTGCAGCTTTCGTTCCTGGGGAACATCTACGAACCCCTGGCGCGGCGCAACCGGGACCTGGCGCTGGAACCGGCGCTGGCGACCGCGTGGGAGCAGGCCTCGCCCACCGTGTGGCGCTTCCATCTGCGGCCGGGGGTCAAGTGGCAGGATGGCTCGCCGTTCACGGCGGACGACGTGGTGTTCACCCTGCATCGCATCCTGTCGAAAAATTCCCAGATGCGCGCGCCGCTGTCGCCGGTGAAGGAAGCGCGCAAGATCGACGACCTGACGGTTGATTTCGAGACGTTCACGCCGGACCCGATCTTCCTGCAGGAGCAGAGCATCATGCTGATCATGTCGAAGGCCTGGTGCGAGGCGCATGACGCGACGGAGCCGGTCACCATCGGCATGGAGGACAACTACGCGCTGCATCACGCGATGGGCACGGGCCCGTTCAAGCTGGTGTCCCGCGAGCCGGACCGGAAGACCGTTGTCGAGAAGAATCCGGGCTGGTGGGACAAACCCGAGCACAACCTGGACAGGGTGGAGTTCGACGTCATCGCCTCGGCGCCGACGCGGGTCGCGGCGCTGCTGTCGGGGGAGGTTGACATGATCTACACCGTGCCGCCGCAGGACATCGCCCGCATCAGGCAGGCCGACGGGCTGAAGCTGTTGCAGACGCCCGAGTTGCGGACGATCTACCTTGGCTTCAACGTGAGCCGGGATGAACTGCCAAGCTCGGACATCAAGGGGAAGAACCCGTTCCGGGATGTCCGGGTGCGGCAGGCGGTGGCGCTGGCGATCGATGAGCCGGCCATCGTCAGCCGCGTGATGCTGGGGCTGGGCCATCCGACATGGGAAATGTGGGGGCCTGGCATCAACGGCTACGACGCGGCGCTGGATGCGCGGCCGAAAGCCGATGCCGCCCGCGCCAGGCAGTTGCTGGCGGACGCCGGCTATCCCACCGGCTTCAGCGTTGGGCTGGACTGCCCGAACGACCGCTATGTCATGGATGAGCAGATCTGCATCGCCATGGTGTCGATGCTGGCCAGGGCCGGGATCAAGGTCGCCCTGAACGCGCAGACCAAGACAAGGTTCTTCACCAAGATCAACGCGCCGAACTACGACACCGATTTCTATCTTCTCGGCTGGACGCCGGCGACCTACGACGCGCACAACGCGCTCTACACGCTGCTGGGCAGCCGCAATGGCAAGCGTGGCGAGGTGAACGACGGCGGTTACTCCAACCCCGTGCTGGACGACCTGATCGACAAGATCGGCGTCGAGACGGACCAGGCGCGCCGCGACGCGATGATCCAGCAATCGATCAAGATGCTGCAAGCGGACCTGCCGACGATTCCGCTGCATCAGCAGGTGATCGTATGGGCCGCGAAGAAGAACGTTGAACTGGCGCAGCCGGCGGACGACAATTTTCCCTATCGGTTTGTCCAGGTGAAATGAGGCCGACATGATTTCGGGGCTTTGGGCGGCTTCGGCCGCGCCGGATGACTCAATCGGTCAGGCGGCACTGGCCGCGCTGGGCAACGAACCGGTCCGGCGCCGGAGGCGACCATCGCTGCGCGCCGCCGCCGAAGCGACCGCCGCGCATGACGTGAGCCTGCTGTCGCGGCCGGAAGGCCATGGCGGATCGCCGGAGGGCCAGAAGGTCCGGAAGCGTGAGTTCGCTTGCGAAGCAATGAGCCATGGCATGTCGCAATATCAAATGGGTTGTGACATGCCATGGGGCGCGGCGATTCCGGTCACGCCGTCCCGCAGCAGGCAAGGGACGCATAAACAACTGCCCCCGTCGGAGAGTCACCGTGGCGCTTCCCCTTACGTACCTGGCCGACATCACGATCGAGGTTGGGCCGCCGATCAGCATCGGCGAGACGGACCAGGGGCTGCGTCGGGTGGTCCCGATACTGGGCGGCCATCTGAGAGGCCCCAGGTTGAGGGGAACCATCCTGCCGGCTGGCGCTGACTACCAGTTGATACGGGCCGACGGGTACACGGTGCTCGATGCGCGCTATGCGGCGCGCCTGGATGACGGCGCGATGATTTACATTGTCAACACCGGGGTTCGTTTCGGGCCGCCCGAACTCATGGCGCGGATCGCCCAGGGTGAGCCGGTTGATCCGGCCAAGGTCTACTTTCGCACGACGCCGCGCTTCGAGGCAGCGGCCGTGGGTTACCAATGGCTGACCCGTCCGCTGTTCCTGGCGACGGGCGCGCGCCATCCGGACCGGGTCGAACTCCATGTCCACGAGGTCGGCTGAGCAAGCCGGCGCGCAACGGTTGCAGCCACGGGCTGGATGCCGGTTGTGGCGGCAAGCGTCCCGTGCTGGTCGGCGTTTGCGCCGGCTGGGGTAAAAGCCTTCATTTCGCGCGCTGCCGCCAGCCCGGCGCGCCTATGAGCCAGAGCGGATGCTGGCTGCCATCAATCCAGCGTTTCCAGAAGCCCGGCCATCAGGGCGCCGCGCCGCGCCAGATGGCCCCACAGGATGTGCTCGTGGCTGGCGTGCGCGCCGGCGCCTGGGCAGCCCAACCCGTCCAGCGTCGGAACGCCCAGCGCCGCGGCGAAGTTGCCGTCCGAGCCGCCGCCGCGATGCTGCTTGGGCAAAGCCAGCCCGACCTCTTGCGCGATGCCCTGCGCCTTCGCGTAGAGCGACAGGATGGCGGCGGTTTCCGTGTAGGGCGGGCGGTTCATGCCGCCCTCCATGATGACCCGGCAACCGGCGGTCTTCGCGGACAGGCCGAGCAGGCGTGCCTCCATCATGGCCCCGTCCTCGATCGAGTTGACACGCAGGTCGATCTCGCAGCCGGCGTCGGGGGGGATCACGTTCGGCCGCGACCCGCCCCAGACGGGAGCGGCGTTCAGGGTGATGCCGCGCTCGATGTCAACCATCCGGTGCAGGCCGATGACCTGGTGCGACAATTCGACGACCGCGGATGCGCCGTCCCCGAAGCTGGTGCCCGCATGGGCGCCACGGCCCTCGATCCGCATGACGAAGCGGCCGACGCCCTTGCGCGCGGTGACGCACGCGCCGCCGCCGCCGGCGGGTTCCGGGATCAGCACCGCGGCGGCCTGGGCGGCTTCCCGCTCGATCAGCCAGCGGCTGGTGGGGCTGCCGACTTCCTCGTCAGGCGTCAGCAGCAGCACGATGGGACGCGGGGTGGCAATGCCCTGCCGAAGGATGCAGCGGACGGCGTGGAAGGCCAGGAAGCTGCCGGCCTTCATGTCGTAGATGCCGGGGCCATGGGCTTTCTGCCCGTTCACCTCGTAGGGCATCAGATCGAGCGTGCCGTGCGACCAGACGGTATCCAGATGGCCGGCGACCAGGATGGGCTTGCCCTCGCCCGGCGTGCGGGCGATCAGGTTGTCGCCGTAGCCCTCGCGGCCGGGGATGCGCGTGATGGCCGCGCCGGCGCGGCTCAGTTCGCCCTCCGCCACATCCATGAGCCGGTTCACCGCGTTGCCGTCGGTTGTCGGAGTCTCCTGCTTGACCCAGGTTGACAGCTCCGCCAGCAGGTCTTCCGAACGTCCGACGTTGGTCAGGGGCATGCGTTCAATCCCTTGTGTGGCGGTTGCAGCCGAACGGAGGCAGCTTGCCTTGCCCCGCGGACGCGACCAGTGACTGGGGCCGGTACCGCCCGGGTTGTGCCAGGCGATACCGGCCCAAGCTTTGTTGGACCGGCGCTTCACGCCCGGCCGGTTCCAGCCCGGGCGATCGGGGGCCAGGGTAAA
>CAXTXZ010000356.1:0-4966 GCA_964248015.1 uncultured Rhodopila sp.
CGACGGATCAACGACCGCCGCGGTCCGCCGGCGCGGTTCCAGCCCAAGCGGAACCACCCCGGCGATCGCCGCGACCTCGTCCCCCCAGGCGCCGGCGGCGTTGACCACGCAGGGCGCGCGGTAAACCTCGCCCGACGCCGCCTCGATTTCCCAAAGATCGCCGCGCTTCTCGATCCGCCCCGCCCGGTGGCGCAGGCCCAGGGCGCCGCCGTTGCCGCGCAGCATCCGCAGGAAGCCCTGATGGATCGCGGCCACGTCCATGTCGAACGCGTCCTCCTCCAGAGCCGCGCCGCCAAGGTAGCCGGGCCGCAACGCCGGAACCATCGCCTCGGCGTCCGCGACGGCGATGCGGCGTATCCCCAGCCCAACCGCGACCGCCGTGTCCAGCGCCGCCCTCTGCCCCGCCGAGGCCAGCGTCAGGACCGAGCGGCGGCGTATCAGCGGCGCATCGGAAAAGCCCGGCGGCGGGCTTTCGTAGAACGGGCGCGACAGCCGCGTCAGCGCGCGCACGTCCGGCGGCCCGTAGTTCTGGATCCAGATCGCGGCGGAGCGGCCTGTCGTATGGTAGCCGGCGACATCCTCCGCCTCGATCAGCGCGACGCGCCTGTGCGGGGACAGGTTGGCGGCGGCGGTCGTGCCCGCCATGCCGGCGCCGATCACCACGATATCGAAGTCGCTGTCCATGCCGGCACCTCCACAGTCTTCCTCGCCGACACATGGTTCGGCGCGCCAGGCTTTTCATCCATGCCGGGAGGAGACAGCCAGGCGGCGTTCGAAAATGACCTCGCCGTCCTCGGTCTGGCCGGCATCGATCCAGCCGGCCCGCCGATAGAAGCGGTCGGCGCGCGTACCGGGGTCGGTGGTCAACGTGGCCCGCGCGAACCCGGCGCGCGCGACCGTGCGGCAGGCGCGGCTCAGCAGCGCGCTGCCAATGCCACGGCCTTCATGCATGGGATCGACAAACAGCGCCCACACCCAGCCGCATTGCGTGTCCCCCGCCGAGAACCCGAGAATGCGGCGATTCTCCTGCCAGACCCAGATCGTGCTGTGCCGCATGAAGTCCGCGACGTCATCGGCCGTGACGGCATTGGTTTCGGATTGCCGGTTCTCCCGCACCGAGGCGCGCAGCGTCATCAGGTCGGGGATATCGTCCAGCACCGCTTTGCGGATGAACAGGTTTGCCATGGGCGCCTTATGGCATGGACAAACGCATTGCACGAAACAGCGCGCCCGCGCGGCCGCCTTCCTGATGTTTCGAAGCACGGCCGGAACCACGTCCAGGGAAAGCGCCTCAGGCCATCGCGCTCCCAGGACCGGCTCAGGCCCGTCCGCGCGGAGCCGGCATGGCAAGCCCACGAGGCTGCCAACGCGATCACGATGTCGCCGCCCGCGGCTGCCCGTCCCCGATCGGATGACGGTGGAACTCAGGCGTCCCGCGGCAGGCGGGGATAAGCAGCGCCGCGCGAAAGGCGGTGTGGCGGATCGCCGCCTCGGCCGGCAGGTGCAGGCCGTGGAACAGCATGGCGACGGCCACGATCACGCCGAACAGCGGCGCGAGGCGCAGCCGGGGCGGCTGCCCGCCAAACCGCATCATGGCGGCGGCGCCCGCAAGGCCGATCAGGGCGCCGACGCAGACCTCGGGCAGCGAGTGCATCCCAAGCACCAGGCGCGAGATGCCGATCACGACGGCGGCGAGCAGCGCGGCGGGCAGTATGCTCACCTGGCGGCGCGTCAGCATGGCGGCCAGGCCGCCGGTGACAACCGTGGCGGCGGCCACATGGCCGCTCGGGCTGTGGATGTCCAGCGGCCCGAACAGCGGCGAGCAGGCCAGGAACGCCAGCTTGGCGGCCAGCGTGGCGGCGAACGTCGCGCCCACCACCATCAGCCAGACGGCGGCGCCCCGCAGCCAGCCCTGCGCCGCGAGGGCAACGGCCACGGCCAGGACCAACGGCAGGATCACGGCCTGGTCGGCGAAATCGGTCAGGTATCTCACGCCGACGGGTTTAGCCGGAAAGCGTTAATAAAAAGTACAGAAACGCGTCATGACGCGTTTATCATGTCAGGCGCCCCGCCAGGCCGGAGGGCGCTTGGTCAGGAACGCGTCCATGCCTTCCCTGAAGTCCTGGCTGGAATAGCACAGCCGGATCAAGTCTTCATCCGGCGGCAGGCTGTCGCGCAGGCGGCGCAGCGCTTCCTTGGTCGCCCGCATGGTCAGCGGCGCATGCCCCGCCAGCAGGCTCGCGAGCGCCAGGGCGCGCGCCTCCAGCGCCGGCTGGTCGGGCAGCACCTCGGTCACCAGGCCGGCGGCCAGCGCCTCGTCAGCCGAGAACAGGCGCGCGGTGAAGATCATCTCGATGACGCGGGCCGGCCCGATCAGCGCGGACAGGCGGGCGATGTTGGACATCGACAGGCAGTTGCCCAGGGTGCGGGCGATGGGGAAGCCGAACCGGGCATTGGCCGAGGCGATCCGCATGTCGCAGGCGGCGGCGATGGCCGCCCCGCCCCCGGTGCAGGCGCCGGCGATCATCGCCAGGGTCGGCACGCGGCAGCGCTCGATCGTGCCGACCACCCGGTCGATGCGGGCCTCATAAGCCAGCGCGTCCTCCGGCGAGGAAAAGGCGCGGAACTGGTTGATGTCGGTCCCGGCGGCGAAGGCTTTCCCGCCCGCGCCGGTGACGACCAAGGCGCGGACATCGCCGGGGTCGGCGGCGATCTCGGCAAGCCGCTCGTACATCGCGAAGGTCAGGGCGTTGCGCGCCTGCGGGCGGTTGAAGGTGACGTGGCCGATGCCGTCGCGCGTGTCGTAAAGCAGTTCATCCAGCATCTCGGTGATCCCCCGTTCGCGGCAGTGGTAGTGCCGTCATGCGCGATGCCGCAAGGCGCGGCCGGCGGTTCATTCGCCGAACACAGCCGCGTTGTGTTCCCCCAGTTTCGGCGAATCCCCCCGAGGATGAGGCCGCATCCGATTGAAGCTGATCGGCAGGCCAACAACGTTCAACCCGCTGCCCGGCAACGTCCGCATCAGGTCCAGCGCCTGCAACTGCTCGGTTTGCGCCAGTTCCGCGATGTCGTTGACCGGAGCGCAGGGCACCCCCGCCTCCCCGAGCGCGCCCAGCCAGTCCTGCCGGGTCCGCGTCAGCAGCACGGGCTGCATGACGTTAACCAGCGCCTCGCGGTTGGCGGTGCGCTTGCGGCCGTCCGACATCAGCGGGTCGTCGCACCATTCCGGATGCCCCATCGCGCGCGCCAGCTTGACGAACAGCCGGTCGTTGCCGGCGGCGATGCAGATCGGCCGGTCGGCGGTTTCGAAGATCTGGTACGGCGCAAGCGTTGCGCTGGCCGCCCCATGCCGCCGCGGCAGCTTCCCGGTCACGTTGTAGCTGTTCAGCGAGCCTTGCACCCAGGCGACGGCGCTCTCGAACAGCGACGCGTCGACAATGCAGCCCCGGCCGGTGACAGCCCGCCGTTGCAGCGCCGCGAGCGCGCCGATGACGCACCACATGCCGGTCGCGGTGTCGTTGATGGCCGCGCCGCAGAAGGTCGGCGGATCGTCCGGCCGCCCGGTCAGCGTCACCATCGCGCCGTAGCACTGCATCAGGGGATCGAAGCCCGGCGCCGCCTGCAACGGCCCGGTCCGCCCGAACGCCCAGATCGAGCAGTAGATCAGCCTGGGGTTCACCCGCAGCATCGCGTCCGCCCCAATGCCGAGGTCATCGACGATCCCTGGCCGCAGGTTCTGGATCAGGATGTCGGCATCGCGCGCCAACGTCTTCAGCTTCTCGACATCGGCCGGGTCCTTGATGTCCAGCGTGACCGAGCGCTTGCCCCGGTTGGTGCTGTGGAACATGACCGAGTCGCCCTCGGCGAACGGAGGCCCCCACAGCCGCGCGTCGTCGCCGCCGTCGGGTTTCTCCACCTTGATCACGTTGGCGCCCATGTCCGCCAGGATGACGCCGGCGAGCGGGCCGGCCAGCGCCTGGCCGATCTCGACAACCTTGATGCCGTGCAGGGGGACCGCCATCACACAAGCTCCAGCCGAGCGCGGAAGGGTTCGTCGCGCAGGCTGAACTCCTGCCCGTTCAGGTCATCCGCCGCCGCCGTGCAAAGATACACGATCGCCGCCGCCGGATGCGCCACCGGGGTCAGGTTGCCGCGCGGGATCTGGCTGACCGGGTTCAGCCCCGACGCCCGGATCAACACTTGCATGTCGGTGTCGGTCGTGCCCGGCTGGAAGCCGAACACCCTGATCCCCTTGCCCGCGGTTTCCAGGGCAATGGCGCGGGTCAGCATGTGCAGGCCCGCCTTGCCCGAGCAATAGGCGCTCCAGCCCTCCAATGGCCGGATGGCGGCGCCCGAGGACACGTTGACGATCGTCCCGCCGCCATCGGCGATCATCCCCGGCAGCACGGCGCGGATCGCGTGATAGGCCCCGGTCAGGTTGATGTCGATGTTGCGCGCCCATTCGGCGGGGTCGCTGTCAACGATGCTGGCGATCGGCGCGATCACGCCAGCGTTGTTGACCAGCGCGTCCAGCCGGCCGAAGCGGGTCTTGGTCTGCGCCACCAGCGCGGCGAAGGCGGCGTAATCGGACACGTCGCAGGGCCGGGCAAAAGCCTTGTCGCCAATTGATTGCGCCACGTCCTCGGCCAGCTTGCCGTCCCGCGCCGTCAGGACGACCGCCGCGCCGGCTTGCGCCCGGGCGGCGGCCGCCGCCGCGCCAATGCCCCGGCTTGCTCCCGTGACGATGATGACCTTGCCGTCCAGACTGCCCATGCTCGCCCCCTGTGTTGCCTCCTTCGCTTTACGAGAGGTCCGGCTTCACCGCAAATTGCGGCCGAGCAGGACGAGTATCCGATGCCGGAGAAGCGTAAGACGCGAAGCCACCGCTTTTCGCCGCGTGAACCGGATGCTCCAAACAGAATGCGACCTAACGCGCTTCCACGATGCGCGATGCCGAGGAGGAAAC
>CAXTXZ010000357.1:0-4954 GCA_964248015.1 uncultured Rhodopila sp.
TACCGGATGGGGGACAGCAGCAGCGAGCGGCGGGGTGGGGACAGGCCGCCCGGCGGCGGGTTGGCCGGTCCGCCGGCGCCGTCGCAGCCGGTGGCGCCGTCGGACCTGCTGCACGGGCGGCTGTGGCGCGCGCTGTCGGCCGGGCTTGACCTGGACTTCCAGACAACCCTGTTCCAGCCGGTCGGCGGGATGGACGCCATCGCCCGCGCCATGACGCGCCAGGTTTCGGACCTGCTGCGGTTGCGCGCCCAGGTCACGGCGATACGCCAGGATGGCGACGGCGTGTCGGTGAGCTGGCGCGACACGGCCTCGGGCGAGGCGAGGCAGTCGCGGGCCGACTGGTGCCTTTGCACGATCCCGCTCTCGGTGCTCAGCCAGGTCGAGATGAACGTTTCGCCTGCTCTCAGCGCGGCGATCAATGCGGTGCCCTATGCGGCTTCGGTCAAGATCGGGCTGCAATTCCGCCGCCGGTTCTGGGAGGAAGACGACAGCATCTACGGCGGCATCAGCTACACCGACCTGCCGATCTCGCTGATCGGCTATCCGGCGCACGGCTACCTGGGCAGCGGCAAGGGCGTGCTGCTGGGCGCCTACAGCTTCGGCGCCTACGCCTATGAGTTCACCGCGCTCGACCCGGCGGAGCGGGTGCGGCGCGCGGTGGCGTACGGCGGGCAGATCCACCCGCAATACGGCACGGAATTCGAGAGCGGCATGGCCGTTGGCTGGCACCGCGTGCCCTGGACGATGGGCTGCTTCGGCCAATGGACGGATGAGGCGCGCGAGAACCACTACAAGGATTTGTGCGCGCTGGATGGGCGAATCCTGCTGGCGGGCGAGCACGCGTCGCAGCTTCCGGCGTGGCAGGAGGGCGCGGCGCTCTCGGCGCTGGACGCGGTCACGCGGCTGCACGCCAGGGTGTTGGCGGCATGAGGTTCTTGCTGGCGCTGGCGGCGATGACGGCCGTGGCCCAGGCAGGCGAGCCATGGCCGACTTTCGGCAACCCTTACGCGTTCACCGAGCAAGGCGGCGAGGCGGTCTACCGCTCGGTCTGCGCGGGCTGCCACATGCCGGAGGGACACGGGGCGCGTGGGGCGGGAAGCTATCCCTCGCTGGCCGATAATCCCCGGCTCGCCGCATCCGGCTATCCGGTTGCCGTCGTGCTGAAAGGGCAGAAAGCGATGCCGCCGTTTGGCGGGTCGTTGACAGACGAGCAGGTTGCCGGAGTCGTGGGTTTTATCCGCACCCATTTCGGCAACAGCTATGCCGATGCGCCGACGGCCGCGGACGTGGCGGCTGGGCGTTAGATCCGCATGCGTTCGCGTTGGCGCACGGGAAAGGCGGCTAACATGGTGCTGAACGCCGCATGACGGTTGGAGCGGCGGCTTATTCGTTGACGACGGCGACAGCCTCGATCTCGATCATGAAATCGGGGCCGGCGAGGCGCGTGACGCCAACCGTGGTGCTGGTCGGGGTCGCCACGCCGAGGTAGCGCATGCGGATGTCGCCGCATTTCTGGAACTCGTCGAAATCCGTCACGAAGGTGTTGGTCTTGACGACGTCGGCCCATGTCGCGCCGGCTGCCTTGAGGCATCGGTCGAGGTTCTGGAAGGTCTGTTCCATCTGGGCGCGCATGTCGCCTTTCCCCACGCAGCTGCCGTCGATGTCGCGGGCCAACTGGCCGGCGGTGTAGACGATCTTGCCGGCGCCGCTCACGGTGACGACGTGCGAATAGGATGGTTGGCCGGCGGACATCCTTATGTTCATTCCCTCCGGCTGGAATCGTTCGATCTTGAGGGGCATTGTCACTCTCCTGATAAGCCACGCATCACGTTGCGACGCTGCCTGACGCTATAGCAGATCGCTGGAGGGCCGAAAGGTCCGGAGGCGTGAATCTGCTTGGGAAACAATGAGCTATGGCGCATCGCAGTCCCAACCGGACTGCGATGCGCCATAGGCGGGCACCATCAATTTGAACCGGCGGGAAGGCAACGGCAGGGGCTTCATGATGACCCAGGTCATTTTCAGCATCCCAAACGTGCCGCCGGCGCAACCGCCGGGGCCGCGAGTCACGCCCACCGGGCGACTCGGATGCTCAATGCGCGCCACGCTGATGCCTTGCATCAGCGCTTCAGCGTGCGATCGTTCGGAACAAGCGAGGTCGGGTTCATCGCCAGCCCGTGGACAGGCGCATCGGCTTCGTGGTCGCCGGCCCAAGCCTCAGGCACTGGAAAGGAGAGGTTCATGTCAGGAACCGTAGGCAAAGTTGTCGCGATCACGGGCGCAAGCAGCGGCATTGGCAAGGCGACGGCGCTCCTGCTCGCTGAGCGCGGCGCCAAGCTTGTGCTCGGCGCGCGCCGGTCGGATCGCCTTGAAGCCACCGCTGCGCAGATCGTGGCGGCAGGTGGCGAGGCAGCCTGCACACCCACCGACGTAAAACGTCGTGACGACGTATCCAACCTCGTCAAGCTGGCGTGCGAGCGGTTCGGCAAGCTTGACGTCCTTGTCAACAATGCAGGCATCGGGCCGGTTTCTCTCCTGGACGAATTGCGCGTGGAGGACTGGGAGGAGATGATCGACGTCAATATCAAAGGCGTCCTGCATGGCATCGCCGCGGCGCTGCCTGTCTTCCGCAAGCAGGGTTTCGGACAGTTCGTCAACATTGCATCCACGGCTGGATTGGTCACCAAGCCAACCATGGCGGTCTATTCCGGCACGAAGTTCGCTGTGCGCGTCATCTCGGAGGGCCTGCGGCAGGAAGCCGGCGACAGGCTGCGCGTGACGATCATCACTCCGGGATTCGTTCACACGAACCTTGCAGACTCCATGACAAATCCAGGGATCAAGGCCCAGATGGCCGGAGCGATGGAGACAATGGCGATCTCGCCGGACGCGATCGCGCGCGCCATTGCGTTCGCGATTGAACAGCCAGCCGATGTTGATGTGGGCGAGATTGTTGTCCGGCCAACAGCGCAGGGTTAAAGCAGATCACCGGAGGGTCGAAAGGCCTGGAGGCGTGGATCTGCTCGGTCCCAGCCCCACCAGGCGCACAGCGCGTCGCCCATGATGAGCGTCTTGTCCCCGTCGCTGAGCCACGGCAACGCCTCGGTGAACATCGTCACGCACTGCTTCCAGGAGCAGGGCATCTTCGTGATGTCGGTGCCCCAGAACATGCGGTGGGGGCCAAACGCGTCGTAGATTTGCCGCAGGTAGAGTTGCATGGACGGGAACGGGTAGGCCTCGCTGGAATAGCCCGGCGCGCCGGTTGCCTTGACCGCCACGTTGGGGAACTCCGCCAGGGCGAGAAGGTCCGGCATGTGGGTCATGGCTTCGGCGTCTTTCAGCGTCGTCAGGCCGCCTCGGCCGCCCAGGTGATCGATTGTCAGGCGAAGCCCAGGATGGCGTTCGGCGATCTGGCCAAGCTCGGCCAGTGAGTCGGTTGCCAGGGCGGCGATGGGAACGCCGGCTTTTTCGGCCTCCGCCCAGAGCCAGCCGAGCGTGCCGTCATGCAGCCATTGCCGGGCGGGATCGTGCAGGAAGGTGTAGCGCAGGCCGAGCATGCCGGGCTGGTTGCGCCAGCCTGCGACCAGGGATCGGGAGGCTGGCTGGTCGAGGGGCAGCGCGCCCATGATCGCGAAGCGGCCTGGATAGGTTTCAACCGCCTCCAACGCCATGTCGGTCGAACCTGGGTCCCAGCCGGGCGGGTGGATGACGGCGGCATCGACACCGGCTTCGTCCATCAGGGCAATGGCCTCCTGGGGGTTGAAGGCCGTCACCTGCCGATGCGAAAGGTTGCTTGGCAGGCCGGTTCCCCAGAGATGGATCTGAGCGTCGATGATCCGCATGCTTTCCCCTGTTTCTTACGCGTGGGCAGGGTACCCCAAGCGCGCGGAAGCATGGCCTGCCCGATGAACGGTCGCGAGCAGCCCAACGACTGTTAACGAAGACGCGAGCCCGGGTCCATTCCCAGCAGCGCCCGGCCGCCGATGGGATACCACTCCGGCGCGACCGTGACGGTCTGGCCGACGACGTGCAGGTCGCGCCAGCACTCGGCCAGGCGGCTTTCGCGCTTGAAGGACGTGCTGCCGCCATGCCGGTATGCCAGGTCCATCGCCTGGCGCGCGCTGTCGGCGGCGTAGGTCGAGGCCAGCCGGCAACGCGCGCGTTGCTCAAGCGTGGTTTCCTTGCCGGCCGCGATCGTGTTCCAAAGGTCGGCGATCATCGCGCCTCGGTAGCCGCGGCCGGCGTTCAGGATGGCATCGGCCCGGCCGACGGCGTCCTGCACCTGGGGGTTTTCGCACAGCATGCCGGTTCGGCCGCGCGGGGTTTTTTCATTGGCCAACTCGATCAGGGCATTGATCCCGGCGCGCGCGATGCCGGTGATGACGGCGCTGTGGTGCGGCCCGACCCAGGCCTGGCTTGGCAGGGCATAGGTGAGGCCGGGCCAGCGCGACCACTGGTTGTCCACGGGGACGCCGATGTGGGCGACGGTGCGCCGCTCCGGCAGGAACACGTCCTTGACCGTCCAGTCGAAGCTGCCGGTGCCGCGCAGGCCGGACACGTCCCAGCTTCCCTCGACGATTTCGGCTTGCGCGCGAGGGAAGACCCCGCGCCAGTAGAGCGCGCCGCCATCGGGGCGGCGGCGCGGCTGGCCGTCATCGAGGATCTGGAAGCTTCCCAGCATCCAGGCGCTCTCGCGGCAGCCGCTGCCAAAGGTCCAATGGCCATTGACGCGGTAGCCGCCCTGGACCGGCACGGCCTGGCCGCCGCCCTGCACGGCGGTGCCGGCGATCACCGTGCGGGCGCCTGGCTGATAGATTTCCCGCACGCCCTCGTCCGGCAGGCCGAGCGTAACGAGTTGGCCGATGCTGTTGTTGGCGATGTTCCAGCCGACTGATCCGACGCCCTCGGCCAGAAGCTCCACGACGCGCAGGAAGGTCAAGGGATCGGCCTGCAA
>CAXTXZ010000358.1:0-249 GCA_964248015.1 uncultured Rhodopila sp.
GTCCAGCCGTCAGCATCCGCTTCAGCACCGGCACGCCGATGGCAACCCCGGCTTGTTGGGCCGCAAAGCCGCAGGCGCGCAGCCGCAGTCTGATCGCCCCTTTGCAGCGACCTATTGTTGTTTCCGCTATAGCGAATGGCCGAAAGGTCCGGAGGCGTGAATCTGCTTGGGAAACAATGAGCTATAGCACGTCGCACTCCCCACATGGCAGCGACCGTCTATAAGGATTTCCCGCCGCCACGGGTCGTT
>CAXTXZ010000358.1:259-4931 GCA_964248015.1 uncultured Rhodopila sp.
CTTACGTACCACATCGTTAGGGCGTTGGCGCACTGCCAGACGGAGGGCAAGGTACCCCTCAATCCCAGGCTGCTGTGCGATGACTGGCTGGCGACGGGTAAAACTTGGGTGTCCAGCCGTCAGCATCCGCTTCAGCACCGCCACACCGATGGCAACCCCGGCTTGTTGGGCCGCAAAGCCGCAGGCACTCAGCCGCAGTCTGATCGCCGCTTTGCAGCGGCCTATCGTTGTTTCCGCTATAGCGGATCGCCGGATCGCCGGATGGCCGAAAGGTCCGGAGACGTGAATCTGCTTGCGAAACAATGAGCTATAGCACGTAGCAGTCCCAATTGGACTGCGACGTGCTATCAGGATCGTCGGCCGCAACCGGTCGTGGCCTGCCCGACCAGCCGGCCTTGCTCCGTGATCATCGCCAGATGGCGATCACGCTGCGCCGAGGAATTCGGTGCGCCGCTGGGGACAGCCGTCGAGTGCGGTGGGATCACCACTTCAACACCATCGCCGCGCGCCGCAATACGGCCTGCGCCGGACCGTTCTAGCCGGCGTGACGCAGCGGTTTTGACAATTATCGCGAAGCTTCGACGACAGCATTGACACGGCCCCACCGTTTGCTGGCATTGTTGCCACCAAAGGAGAGCAAGACGCGCCATCGCGGCCCCTACCGTTGTCGCACTTGACCCTGTGGGTCAAGCCGATCATTCCTCCCGCTCCCCGCGCCGGATCGGTCCGGCAGGGTCGCGCGGAGCCTGTCGTGCCATGAGCCTACCTGAACGCAAGCGTTTGCACGTCATCACCTGGGGCTGCCAGATGAACGTTTACGACAGCGGCCGGATGGCCGACGTCCTGGCCCCCCTGGGCTATGCGCCCGCCGCCACGCCTGACGGCGCAGACATGGTCATTCTCAACACCTGCCATATCCGTGACAAGGCCGCCGAGAAGGTTTTCTCCGAACTCGGCCGCCTGCGCCGCCTGAAAGACGCCGCTGGAGGCCGCATGATCCTGGCCGTCGCCGGCTGCGTCGCCCAGGCGGAGGGCGCGGAAATCCTGTCCCGCGCGCCTTATGTCGACATCGTCCTCGGCCCGCAAACATACCACCGCCTGCCGGAAATGGTCGCGCGCGCCAGCCGGGCAGGGGGCGCCGTCATCGAAACCGACTTCCCCCCCGAGGACAAGTTCGACCACCTGCCGCAAAGCGCCACGCCGCAGGGCGTCACGGCGTTCCTCACGATCCAGGAAGGCTGCGACAAGTTCTGCAGCTTCTGCGTCGTCCCCTACACCCGAGGCGCGGAGCAAAGCCGCCCCGCCGCCGCGATCCTGCGCGAAGCCCGCCACCTGATCGCCCAAGGCGCCCGCGAAATCACCCTGCTCGGCCAGAACGTCAACGCTTGGCACGGCGAGGCGCCGGATGGCAGCGCCTGGGGCCTCGGCCGCCTGCTGCGCGAGCTCGCCGACATCAACGGCCTGCTGCGCCTGCGCTACGCCACATCCCATCCCCGTGACATGGATGACGAACTGATCGCCGCCCACCGCGACCTGCCGATGCTGATGCCGTTCCTGCACCTGCCCATCCAGTCCGGCTCCGACCTCATGCTGGCGGCGATGCACCGCAAGCACACCGCCGATGACTACCGGCGCATTGTCGATCGCCTGCGCGACGCCCGCCCCGACATCGCCTTCTCGTCGGATTTCATCGTCGGCCACCCAGGCGAAACCGAGGCCGACTTCCAGGCCACCATGGCATTGATCGACCAGGTTGGGTTCCCTCAAGCCTACAGCTTCAAGTACTCGCCACGCCCCGGTACCCCGGCCGCCGGCGCGCCCGCCCAGGTGCCCGAACCCGACAAGGACCGCCGCCTCCAGGCGCTGCAAGCACGCCTGCGGGAACAGCAGAACCGCTTCGCCGCCGGCTGCGTCGGGCTGGAGCTTCCCATCCTGCTCACCGGCCCCGGCCGGCACCCCGGCCAGCTCGCCGGGCGTTCACCCTATCTGCAACCCGTTCATCTGACCGGTCATGCCGATCTTGTTGGCAGCGAACCAATGGCGCGAATCACCGCCGCGCTGCCAAACTCGCTCGCGGGAACTCTTGTCCAGGAGAGACGTATAGCTTGACACACCTCGCCGCCCCCCAGGCCCACGGGCCCGCCGCCACGTCCGGCGGCAAGGCCATTACCCTCCAGTTCAACAACAACAGCCTGTTGCCTCTTCTCCTGGGGGACCACGACCGCCATCTCGTGCGGATCGAGCAGGCGCTGGGGGTTCGCCTGTCCTGCCGGGGCAACCGCATCGCCATCGCCGGCGACGCGGCCAGGGTGGATGTGGTGCAGGGTGTGCTGCAAGGCCTGTGGCGGCGTTTGGAACGGGGTGAAAGCGTGGGGCGGCCTGAAATCGAAACGGCCATCAGGCTGGCGGAGGCGGAAAGCGATCCGCGCCTGCCGCTCTCCGACTTGCCGGCGATCCGCACCCGCCGCGGCGCCGTCGCCGCGCGCAGCCCCGGCCAGGCCGTCTACATGGAAGCCCTAGCCACGCACGAGATGGTGTTCGGCATCGGGCCCGCTGGCACCGGCAAGACCTACCTGGCCGTCGCCCAGGCCGTGGCCATGCTGCAAGCCGGCAAGGTGGACCGCATCGTGCTGTCCCGCCCCGCCGTCGAGGCCGGCGAGCGCCTCGGCTTCCTGCCCGGCGACCTGAAGGAAAAGATCGACCCCTACCTGCGTCCGCTCTATGACGCGCTGCACGACATGATGCCCGCCGACCAGGTCATACGTCGCATGACCAACGGAGAGATCGAGGTTGCCCCCCTGGCCTTCATGCGCGGACGCACCCTGGCGCACTGCTACGCCATCCTCGACGAGGCGCAGAACACCACCGCCATGCAGATGAAGATGTTCCTGACCCGCATGGGCGAAGGCACCCGCATGGTCGTCACCGGGGATCTCAGCCAGGTCGATCTGCCATCGGGCGTGCGGTCCGGCCTGCGCGACGCCCTCGACACGCTTGAGGGCATTCAGGGCATCGGCGTCACGCGCTTCGAGCAGCGGGACGTGGTGCGGCATCCCCTGGTGGCGCGCATCGTCGGCGCCTATGATCAGCGTGAGGCAGCCCAGCGTGAGGCGCGGCGGGACCGGCCGCAACCGAGCGAGCAAGGCAGCGATGGAACCCCCCAGTAGCCGTCCGCCCAGCCTCGACCCAATCGAGGTGATCGTGGCGGACCCGGCATGGCGCAAGCTGATACCGCGCGCCGGAGGCATTGCCCGCCGAGCGGCGCGGGCTGCGGGCATGCAAGGCACCGTCGTTCTTGCTGGCAACCCCGTCGTGCAGGATCTTAATGCGCGCCACCGCGGCAGGAACAAGCCGACCAACGTGCTGACCTACGAGGCGCCTGCCTCGGAGATCATCCTGGCCTTCGGCGTCATCCGCGCCGAGGCCGCCGCCCAGGGCCGCCGCCCGGCGCATCACCTGGCGCATCTGGTTGTCCATGGCGCCTTGCATCTCCAGGGCGAGGACCATGAGCATCCCGGCGATGCCCGACGCATGGAAATGGCCGAATCACGCATCCTGCGCCGTATTGGCGTGCCCAACCCGTGGAAGCGGTCATGAGCGCCCATCGCGGCAGCCTGCTGGGGCGCCTGCGCCATCTCCTGGGCCGCAAGCAGGCCGAGCATTCCTTGCGGGAATCAATCGCGGAACTGGTGCAGGAAGCGGCGGACGCGCAGCACATGCCCGGCGAGCAGCCCGAACTGGACCGCCACGAACGCCTGCTGATCGCCAACGTCCTGCGGATGCGCGAAACCACCGCCGACGACGTGATGGTGCCGCGCGCCGATATCGTTGGCATGCACGCCGATGTCACCTTGGCGCAAGCCATCGAGTTGATCCGCAACGACGGCCATTCCCGCCTGCCGGTCTACCGCGAGCAGTTGGACGACGTCATCGGCATGGTCCACATCAAGGACGTGTTCGCCTATGTCGGCCGCCCCGAGGCGTTCTCTTTGGAAGCCATACTGCGGAAACCGCTGATGGTGGCGCCGCAGATGCCGGTCCTTGATCTGCTGCTGCAGATGCGGACCCAGCGCGTCCACCTGGCCCTGGTGGTGGACGAATACGGCGGCATCGACGGCCTGGTGACGATCGAGGACCTTGTCGAAACCATTACCGGCGACATCGCGGACGAGCACGACGACGTCGAGGCGCCGATGCTCACCGAACGTCCGGACGGAGCGCTCGACCTCAACGCGCGCATGCCGATCGAGGATTTCGAAACCAAGGTCGGCCCGATCCTGACTGCGGATGAACGCGTCGCCGACATAGATACGGTCGGCGGCCTGGTGTTCACCCTGGCCGGCCGCGTGCCGACCCGCGGCGAGGTCATCAGCCACCCGTCCGGCATGGAGTTCCGCGTGCTCGACGCCGACGCCCGCCGCATACGCAGGCTCCGTGCCCGCAAGACTGAGGAAACAACATTGCCGGCCGCGGCGGCCGGAGCGTGGCACGGCGGCGGAAGCCATGGTCTGCCTTATCCTCGCTGGTGTCGCGAACAGCCTCTCATACCACTGAGCCTAACACCTGACTTGTTCCAGGTAGGGGTAGCACGTCAGCGACTGTAGGCGTTCTGCGGCAAGTTTGTTCCATGCCGTGCAGCAGGCGTTGACGATGTCGTCATGGCTGTCGAGCA
>CAXTXZ010000359.1:0-4921 GCA_964248015.1 uncultured Rhodopila sp.
CCTCCACCGGCTGCGGCGTCGTCAGCGGCTCTGCTGGAGGCGCGGGCTGCTGCGCCGGGGCGCCATCGACAGACGTCGGCGCGCGTGCGGACGTCTTCGCGCCATTCTGGAAGACCATCGCGACACTCGTCTCAGGCGGTTCTTCCGCCTCTTTCGGCGTCAGGGACGGCAGGCCGAAAAGCACGAACAGAAGGATGGCGAGATGCAGCAGGACGGATGCAACGAAGCCGGCCGAAAGGCCACGCTTCATACCCGATCCGTATTGGCCGGTAACGTCACGGAACAATTGTTGCAGCACGCCGCTACCCGAGGGAGGGCGTCATGACGAAGCAGGCGCAGCCCATCTTCCCCTCCTACTTGCGCCCGGTTGGCGGAACAGGCGCGGGCTTCGCCGGCGCGGTGCCGGCTTGCCCCGCGGCCTGCTCCGCCAGAAGCGCCACCTTGGTGAAGCCCCCCTGGGTGATCGTGCCCATCACCTCCATGATCCGCCCGTAGGCCAGGTCCTTGTCGCCGCGCACAAAGATACGCCGCTCCGGATTGTTCTTGGCGACAGACTGCAACCTGGCGACCAGGTCGCCGACATCCACCGCCTGGTCTTGCAGGAAGATCGCGCCGTCAGCCTTGATTGAAACCGTCAGCGGCTCGCTGTCCGAGTTCAGCGGCTGCGCGCTGGTTTTCGGCAGGTCAACCGACACGCCCGAGGTCATCAGCGGCGCCGTCACCATGAAGATGATCAGCAGCACCAGCATGACGTCCACCAGGGGCGTGACGTTGATCTCCGCCAGCGGCTGGTAGCGCGAACGCCCGCCGTTCCGCCTGTTCATGGAGAACGCCATGGTTTTAGCCTCGCTCCTCGCTCTGGCGGGACAGGATCGCGCCGAATTCGCTGCCGAAGTTGTCCAGCCGAGCGCCGAAACGGGACAGGCTGGTGCTGATCTGGTTATAGGCCAGCACCGCCGGGATCGCCGCGACCAGGCCGATGGCGGTGGCGAACAAGGCTTCGGCGATGCCGGGCGCGACCACGGCCAGGTTGGTGTTGTGCATCGCCGCGATGGCCGAGAAGCTGTGCATGATGCCCCACACCGTCCCGAACAGGCCGATGAACGGCGCCGTCGCGCCGACGCTGGCCAGGAACACCATCCATCGTTCCAGCCGGTCCATTTCCCGCTGCACCGTCACGGTGATGGCCCGGTCGATCCGCTCGCGCACGCTGGTGTGGGAGATGTCGGCGCCGGCGACACGCACGGAGCGCCGCCATTCGCCCATCGCGGCGGCGAACACCGATGCCATGGGATGATTCGGGTTGGCGCCCTCCCGGTCGAACAACTCGTCCAGGCTGCCGCCGGACCAGAAGCGGTCCTCGAACCCGTTGGCGGCCTTGTTGACCTTGCGCAAGGCGGCCCATTTCTCGAACACCACCGCCCAAACCCACACGCTGGCGCACAGCAGGCCAAGCATGACAAGTTTCACGACGATGTCGGCCTGCATAAAAAGGCCCCAGAGCGACAGGTCGCCGCCGGCCGCACCCAGGTTCACCGCATCCGCTGCCTGATCCACTGATTAGTCCCCACCTGTCACATTGGCACGTTTCATGATGCCCAGCGCGTCCCGCCAGCGCGGCGGGATGCGGGCCGGCCTGTGGCCCGTGATCCGGACGCAGGCCAGCCTGATGCGCAGCGACGCGCACACCCCGTCAGGGCCTCGCACCACCTGGCGCAACACAAGCGTCGCGGCGCCGACGTCCACGGTTTCAGTCTCAACCACCAGCAGGTCATCGAGCATCGCAGGCCGCACATAATCGATTTCAGCCCGATGCACCATGAACATCAGGCCATGGCCCGCGACCAGTTCCGCATGGGGAACCGCCGCGTCCCGCAGGGCCTCGGTCCGCGCCCGTTCCGCATAGCCAAAGTAGTTGGCATGGTAGGCCACGCCGCCCGCATCGGTGTCCTCATAGTAGACCCGGCAGGAAAAGCGATGCGGGGCGATCAGGCCGTCGGCCATTCAGGGGCATCGCCGTGCCGTGGCAACCGGCGCTCGCATGGCATGGAAGCGCCTCATGCTTCCTCCTCCAGCCTGTCCAGCAGCGGCAGCGCGCCGCGTGGCGGCCTCAGGTCCAGGTGGCGCCAGCCAGGCTCGCCCAGCATGCGGCCCCGGCTGGTGCGCAGCATCAGGCCCTCTTGGATCAGGTAGGGCTCGACCACGTCCTCCAGCGTGTCCCGCGCCTCGGCCAGGGCGGCGGCCAGCGTTTCGACGCCGACAGGGCCGCCGCCGTGGTGCTCCGCCATGCGGCGCAGGTAACGCCGGTCCATCGCGTCCAGGCCGAGGCGGTCAACCTCCAGGCGGGTCAGCGCCGC
Source organism: uncultured Rhodopila sp. (assembly GCA_964248015.1). GTDB lineage: Bacteria > Pseudomonadota > Alphaproteobacteria > Acetobacterales > Acetobacteraceae > Rhodopila. The sequence goes on from CAXTXZ010000359.1 coordinate 2,358, forward strand.
ATCCGCGACCGCCCGGTCCACCGGCGTGTCGCCCTGCACCGCCGCGATGTCACGCACCCGCCGCAGCAGCCGCCCGGCGATGCGCGGCGTGCCGCGGGACCGGCGGGCGATTTCCCGCGCGCCGTCCTCGGTCAGGGTGAAGCCCAGCAGGCGCGCGCCGCGCGAGACGATAAGCTGGAGTTCCTCCGGCGTGTAGAACACCAGCCGCAGGGGGATGCCGAAGCGGTCGCGCAGCGGCGTGGCCAGCAATCCGGCGCGGGTGGTCGCCCCCACCAGGGTGAACGGCGGCAAATCGATTCGCACGCTGCGGGCGGCGGGACCTTCGCCAATGATCAGGTCGAGCTGGAAGTCCTCCATCGCCGGGTACAGGATTTCCTCGATCGCCGGTTGCAGGCGATGGATCTCGTCGATGAACAGGACATCCCTGGGCTGAAGGTTTGTCAGGATCGCGGCCAAAGAGCCGGCCTTGTCGATCACCGGCCCGGAGGTGGCGCGGAAGCCGACGCCCAGCTCGCGCGCCACGATCTGCGCCAGCGTGGTCTTGCCCAGGCCCGGCGGCCCGTGCAGCAACACATGGTCCAGGGCCTCTTTGCGTGCCCGCGCCGCCTGGATGAAGATGGCGAGGTTCTCGCGGGAAGCCTTCTGCCCGGTGAAATCCGCCAGGGTCTGCGGCCGCAGGGTGGCCTCGGCCGAGTCCTCCGGCTGGCGGGCGGCGGAGATGGCACGGTCGGTTTCGCTCATGCCATTCCCCTGGGCGCCAGTTCCTTCAAGCTGTCACGGATCAGCGCGTCGAGCGAGGCGCCGTCACCCAAGCGTTCCAGCACGCGGGTGACCGCCGCCTGCGCCTCCGGCCGCCGGTAGCCCAGGTTGACCAGCGCCGACAATGCGTCGTCCGCCGCGCCGCGCGGCATCGGCGTGTAATGCACCCCGGCCGAGGACGGCATCGCGCCCGCCTTGTCCCGCAGTTCCGTCAGCAAGCGTATGGCCAGCCGTGGCCCTACCCCCGGCGCGCGGGTGAGGCTGGCCTTGTCCCCGGCGGCGATGGCGCCGATCAGGTCGCGCGGCGCCAGGGCGGACAGGATGGCGAGCGCCACCTTGCCGCCGACGCCCTGCACCGTTGTCAGCAGGCGGAACCAGTCCCGCTCAGATGTTTCGGCGAACCCGTACAGCAGGATCGCATCCTCCCGCACATGCGTCTCGATCAGCAGCTTCACGGAGGCCGGCGACGGCGGCAGCGCCGAAAGCGTGCGCGAGGACGCCTGCACCAGATAGCCGACGCCGCCCACGTCGATGACGCAGGCACCGTCCGCGAGCGCGTCCACTCGTCCGGTAAGCTGGGCTATCATGCTGCTCTGGCCCCGCGCCGAACCCGCGAATCGGGTGGCGGCGCATTATAGGCGGGCTTTCTACCGGCGGCGAGGAAACCGCACCATCCGGCCCGCGGCCTCGTCCCACAGCGTGAACCGTGGCGCCCGAAGCGCCTGCCACAGCGTCAGGCCGGTCGCATGGGCGGCGAAGGCCGGCTCCGCATGGTGGCAGGCCTGCAGCCGGTAGTTCGGCACGCGCGGCAGCAGGTGATGCACATGATGGAACCCGATATTGCCGGTGAGCCATTGCAGTGCCCGTGGCAGCCGAAGCCACGAGCTGCCTTGCAGGGCCGCTCCGGCCGGCGTCCAGTCGACCTGCCGCGCCCACAGCGAGTCCTCGAAACGGTGCTGCACCGAGAACAGCCAGACGCCGACGATCGAAGCCAATGCCAGGGTTGGCAACTGCACCAGCAGCACCGGCCACCAGCCGATCAGCACGACAAGGGTCGCCAGCATGGCCGCGATGCCCAGATTGGTCAGGTAGACGCTGCGCCGTTCCTTGCGCCAGATCCGCGGCGTGTCGAACGGCACGCGGTACACCAGCAGGAACAGCACGGGAGGCAGCAGGACTTGGGACACCAGCGGATGCAACGCGAGGCGGTAGAGCCTTTGCCGCAACGGGCTGAGAGCCTGGTACTCCTGCAAGGTCAGGCAACCCGAATAGATGTCGCCGCCGGTCGGGCGCTTGTCCAGGTTGTTCCAGACCGCATGGTGGGCCGCATGGTGGCGGCGCCAGAACGCATAGGGCGTGAACGTTGTCAGGCTGCACAGCCAACCCACCGTCTCGTTTGCCCAGCGGGCGCGGAAGTAGGCGCCGTGGCCGCAATCGTGCTGGATGATGAACAGCCGCACCACGAAGCCTGCCGTCGGCACCGCCAGCGCCAGGGTCAGCCAGGGCGAGATGTGGAAGTAAGCGTAGTACATGAAGGCAACCAGCGCCGCGTAGAGCGCGACGGTGCCGCCGAGCTGCCCGACGCTGCGCCTGATGGATGGCGCTTGAAACGTCTCCAGCCCAGCGAGCAAGGTTCGGCGATCGGGCGTGGCGTTTTTGGCCCCGACTTTAGAGGTGGCTGAGGGCTTGGTCAGCATGGGGAGGATGTACTCGATGGCCGGGGTTGGCGGCGTCCGAATTTGGACAGCGACGCCTTTAGCCTGGTTAAGGCTGTGCATGGGAAATGGTGTCTGAACAGCGCCAGA
>CAXTXZ010000360.1:0-4298 GCA_964248015.1 uncultured Rhodopila sp.
GGCGGCTGGCGATGGAGGCCGGGGCGGATGGGCTGGTGTGCAGCCCGCTGGAGGTTGCGATGCTGCGCCAGGCCTTGGGTTCCGCCGTGAAACTGGTGACGCCGGGCATACGGGCGGCGGGTTCGGCGGCGGGCGACCAGGCGCGGACGATGACTCCGGCGCAGGCGGTCGCGGCGGGGGCCGACTGGATCGTGGTGGGGCGCCCCATCACCCTGGCGGCTGATCCTGGGCAGGCCGCGGCTGCGATTGCCGGCACTCTCGCATGACCAAGGTCAAGATCTGCGGCATCAACGATCCGGCGGCGCTCGATGCCGCTGTCGCGGCTGGGGCGGACTGGGTGGGGTTCAATTTCTTTCCGCCGTCGCCCCGGTATGTCACGCCGGACGAGGCCGCCGCGCTGTCGGCCCAAGGCGGGAAAGGGGTGCTTCGGGTTGGATTGTTCGTCGAGCCGACGCTGCGGGTGATCGAGGACGCGCTGGCACGGGTCGGGCTGGATGTCTTGCAGATCTATGGCGCCGTGGGCCTTGTTCCGGCGATCAGGGCACGCTTTGGGTTGCCTGTCTGGCGTGCCGTGGGGGTTGGCTCCGTTGCCGACCTGCCGACCGATCCGGCAGGGGCGGACGCGTTTGTGCTTGAGGCCAAGCCACCCGCGGGCGCTGATCGGCCGGGGGGCAACGCGACGTCCTTTGACTGGTCCGTGTTGTCGGGATGGGCCGCGCCGGCGCCCTGGCTACTGGCCGGCGGGCTGACCGTCCACACGGTTGGAGAGGCGATCAGGCAGACCGGGGTTTCGGCTGTCGATGTGTCCTCGGGGGTGGAACGGTCGCGGGGGGTTAAAGACGCTGGGTTGATCCGGGCTTTCATCGCGGCGGCCAAGGGCGACGGGGTTGAAGGCGGGTAAGCTCCGGGCAACGCCGCGCTGATTGGGGTTCCTTGTTCAAGAACGTGATTCAGGTCTGAGGTTGCGTCAGCTTCAGGCTGTCGCGAGGCTTTTGGGACGTGTGACGGCGTGCAAGGATGCACAAGGAACGAGGACCGTTCTAAATGGAATCTCGGCCTGGCGTGTCATGGCGCAAGGCGCTGAGCCAAGAACTGCCGTGTGATTGCCACTGCGTCCTCAGCGGCTTCGGGATTGCGTCCGACGAAATGCCCGGCATATTGGTATGGCGGATGCAGAGCGTCGAACCCGTGCAGGGCGTTCGGATAGACCTTCATCTCCAGGACATGCAAACCCCTTTCGACCTGATTATACCAGCGACGGCAGGCATCCACTGGCGTCCAGTCGTCAGCATCGCCAATCAGGATCAGCGTATCGGTCGCAAGACCGGAATCTGGTTTCTGGCATCCGGGATAGAAGGCCACCGCCGCGACAAACGGCGTCGCGTGATCATGTTGAACGGTGCTGGCAAGAACGGCCTTCAACACCGCTTCCCCCCCATGCGAGAACCCGATCACGCCGATCCGATCACCGCGAACTTTCAAATACGCGGGCCTATGTCATAGGGTGGGTTCATCGAACGGGACGAACGCTATGAGCCAGACAGCAACATGGAACGCCGATCCCCTGGCCTGGGGGCACGGCCCGCGCGTGTTCGAGATGTTCCTGGAGCCGACCTGCCCGTTCTCCGCAAGGGCGTTCGGGAAAATCGACGAGACCCTCGCGCTGGCCGGAGAGGACAGGATCACCGTCAAGATCCGTTTGCAGTCGCAGCCCTGGCACATGTATTCCGGCGTGGTCGTGCGCTGCATCCTGGCGGCTTCCACCTTGCCCGCAGGCAAAGCGGGGGCCAAGGCCGTGATGGCGGCGGTCGCGGCGCGCCGGGAGGAGTTCGAGTTCACGAGCCATTGCGGCGGCCCGAACATGGATGCCACGCCCAGGGACATCATCGCGCGGATCGAAGCCCATAGCGGCCTGCGGCTGGCGGAGGCCTTCGCGATCCCCGACCTGGACCGGGAAGTCAAATGGCACTGCAAGTATTCTCGGCAGAACGGAATCCATGTGTCGCCGACGTTCATGGTCGATGGCTTGGCGCAACCTAACATGAGCAGCGGCGACGCCGTGTCCGCCTGGGTTTCGCGTTTGCTCGCCCCTTGACCGCGATCGTCCTGATTGGAAGCCAGGGCGTGAAACGCCGTTCCCAACAAAGCCAGCCCGGCATCGCCCGGCGCAGCCGGGGCGGCAACAGCCTGGCGAACAGCCGGCGGGCCTTCGTTACTTGATCGTCGCGAGAACCTCCGCCCCCCGCATGACGGAGACTCGCAGGACGAAGCGCTCGATGTCCGGGACGCCGCCCGTGACCGCCAGTTCCACGGCCCGCTCGCCTCTTGGCCGCCTCATGCGCCAGGCGGCGTAGGGATAGTCCGGCACGGGAAGAAAGGTGTCCTTGCCCCTTGGCGCGGGGAAGGGCCTCGTCGCGCCGCTGTTGATGGGGGACAGGGTCACTTGCGGCATGTGCGCCCGCACCAGCGCGGCGGCATCAAGCTCCAGCACGTCGTGCGCCTTGCCGCGATAGGGCCTGGCCGCCAGCAACCGGGTCAGGCGGCTCCGCGTCAGCCAGAAGAAGACCCTTGCGTTGAGGACCCTGTACCAGTCCTCGGGCGCCAGCCCGTCCCGCAGGCACTGCCTGAGGCCTCGGTCGTCCATCGGCCCCTGGTCGCGCACCACCGCTCGGCCCAGTTCGGGATGATCGAGCGCGACGGCGCGGGGCCGCCGGCGCGCCTCGATGACGGCCCTGGCCTCGGCGCCGACGGCGAACAGGTCCAGCAGCGCTGACGTGCTGAGCAGGCCGTGCCGCCGGATGGACGGCCAGCTTCCCCGTTCCGCCATGTGGTAGAGCACGGGGCAATCGCCCAGCAGTTCCGATAGTTCGTCGCCCGTCACGAAAGCCGCCTGTCGATGAGCCGCCACGCGCGGTTGGCGGGAAGGAGGGAGACCAGCGGCATTGTCGCCTGCTCAACCTTCCTGATGAAGCCAGGACGACGATGAATGGCAAGCCGGACGGGCGAACGCCGTAGCTTCAGCGCGAAGCGGCCGGAACGGGGCGCGGCGAACCTCCATGGGACTGGTTTTTCAAGGTCGCTCGGCGCCATTCGCGGACGCACGGGGCACGCTGTCGTGCTGTCGCGCCTTGGCGGCGCAGGCGGTTGCCGCGGGAGCCAGGATGCCGTCAGGCCGAGCGCTTCGCGCTTTCCAGTTCCTTGCGCAGGCGGTCGATCTCTGACCGCAGGGCCTCGATTTCCGTGGCGTGCGCGTTTGATGGGTTTGTCGGCTCCGTGCCACGGTAGAACGGCGTGAACATGCTGAAGGCGCGCTCCATCATCGCCATGTTCTGCCGGCCGACTTCCTCGATGTTGCCGAACGGGAGAAGCGTTCCCATGGTCTTCTGCATGGCGACGCGCATCTGTTCCTGCTGCTGGGCGAACGATGCCATCGCCTGCTCAAGGTACTTGGGCACGAGTCCCTGCATCGATCCGCCGTACAGGCCGATCAACTGGCGCAGGAAGTTGGTTGGCAGCAGGTTCTGGCCCTTGCCCTCTTCCTCGACGATGATCTGGGTCAGGACGCCACGGGTGATGTCGTCGCCGCTTTTCGCGTCGTAGACGACGAAATCCCGGCCGAGCCGAACCATCTCGGCAAGGTTGTCGAGCGTGATGTAGCTGGAACTCTCTGTGTTGTACAAGCGGCGGTTGGCGTATTTCTTGACGACAACAGGAGGTTTTTCCGCGGCCTTGACGTCCGGCATGGTTTCGACGGGCATAGGCATGAATACCTCGCGACAGTTGTTTTTACCTACCGTGCCTGGGGCGCGGGCGATAGCCCATTTTGCGGGCGGCTGCATCCCGCTGGCGAATGAGCGTTTAAGCCTCGCGCCGCCGCGCCTAAGATCGGGCGGCGAGGAGGCTGAATGCGACATGGCGATGGGCACGAGTCCGAACAACACGGGAAAGGCCAAGGGCCGGGCATCGGCGGCGACGGAACCCGCTCCGCCGGACGCGCGGGCGGCGGCGCGCGACTGGATCGACCTGTGGCAGGGCGAACTGAGCGCGCTGGGCGCCGATCCGGCGGCGCGGGAAGGCTGGCAGGCCGTGGCCTCGCTGTGGGCTGGCGCGATGGCGGCAATGCTGCGAACCGCGCCGCGGCCGGGGGCAGCGGCAGGGCATGACGGAACGGCCCGACGCGCCGGGGCCGCTGATGCGGCGGGGGCCGCGTCCGCTGCTGCTGCACCTGACGCTCGCGATGCTGAGATCGCACGTCTCGCGCGCCATGTCGCCGCACTGGAAGGCCGGGTGGCTGAGCT
>CAXTXZ010000360.1:4308-4905 GCA_964248015.1 uncultured Rhodopila sp.
GTGGCGCTGGTCCGACGCGCCGTGCAAGGCGGAAAGCTTGACCTTCCGCAGGCTGTCTGTTTCGAGACGCTGGCGCAGGACGCGGCGCTGATAGCGGGCATCGCGGCGTACCGGCGGCATCCCTGGCGGCGCGCCATGGCGGACCCTCCGGCGGTCTGGCGCGAGGGCGGGTCACGGCTGCTGGACTACGCCGAGGGCCGCTCCGGCGGCATTCCCGTTTTGTTCGTGCCGAGCCTGGTTAACCGGGGCTATGTGCTGGATCTGCGGGAGGGCGGGTCGATGCTGCGCTGGCTGGCGGGGCAGGGCGTGCGGCCGCTGCTGCTGGACTGGGGCTGGCCGGGGGAGACCGAGCGTGGGTTCAGCCTGACGGATTACGTGGCGGGACGGCTGGAGCGGGCGATGGCCGCGGCGGCTGGCTTGGCTGGGGCGCCGCCCGTGCTGGCGGGGTACTGCATGGGCGGCACCCTGGCCGTGGCGGCGGCGCAACGCCGGCCCGAGCTGGCCAGCGGCCTGGCGCTGCTGGCCGCGCCCTGGGATTTGCATGCGCCTGATACGGCGCTGGCGCGGCAGGCGGGGGGTTTGCTGGCGCTGCTGGGG
>CAXTXZ010000361.1:0-2976 GCA_964248015.1 uncultured Rhodopila sp.
GCCCGGCCGTGGGTCGGCGGAAATTATTTGAATCGGAACGTGATCCGGCCCTTGGTCAGGTCGTAGGGCGTCATTTCCACGTTCACGCGGTCGCCGGCCAGCACGCGGATGCGGTTCTTACGCATCTTTCCTGAAGTGTGGGCAAGAATGCTGTGTTCGTTGTCCAGCCGAACGCGGAACATGGCATTTGGAAGCAGCTCCATGACGGTGCCGCTGAACTCGATCATGTCTTCCTTGCTCATTCTGATCCTTGGGTGGCGACCGACTGTATGGCGGGCGCTTGATTGAGGCCGGGTGATTGTTTGCGCGGAACATGATGACGCGCCTACCGGCGGTCAAGCATTGCCCGCCAGCCGGATGCCCACGGAACGGGCGTGCGCGCCGAGCCCTTCGGCTTCCGCCAGCCGCTCCGCAGCCGGCCCGACCCGGCGCAGCGCCGCCTGGTCGGCGGCGACAAAGGTGGTGCGCTTGAGGAAGTCGAACACGGAGAGGCCCGACGCGAAGCGTGCTGTGCGGCCGGTGGGCAGGACGTGGTTCGGGCCTGCCACGTAGGCGCCCAGCGCTTCCGGGCACCAGGAGCCGAGAAACGCCGCGCCCGCGTGGCGGATGCGTCCGAACAGCGCTTCCGGGTCCGCGACCATGAGCTGGAGGTGCTCCGGCGCCAGGCGGTCGACCAGGGCCGTGGCCTCGTCCCAGCCGCGCACGGTGACGACCGCGCCGTTGTCGTCCCAGCTCCGGCCGGCGATGGCGGCGCGGGACAGGGTGGGGATGGCATCGGCGACGGCGTCCTCCACGGCGCGCGCGAACGCCGGGTCGTCCGTGATGAGGATCGACTGGGCCGCCTCGTCGTGTTCGGCCTGGGCCAGCAGGTCCATGGCGACGTGGCGCGGGTTTTGCGCGCCGTCCGCGAGCACCACGACCTCGCTCGGCCCGGCGATGCTGTCGATGCCGACGCGGCCGAACACCTGCCGCTTGGCTTCGGCGACATAGGCGTTGCCCGGGCCGACGATGCGATCGACCGGCGCGATCGTGGCGGTGCCATGGGCCAGGGCGGCGACAGCCTGCGCGCCGCCGATCCGGTAGGCCTCGGTGACGCCGGCGCGTTTCGCGGCGGCGAGCACCAGCGGGTTCAGGACGCCGCCAGGGGCAGGGACGCACATGGCGACGCGGGCGACACCGGCCGCCCGCGCCGGGATGGCGTTCATCAGCACGGAGGACGGATAGGCCGCCTTGCCGCCCGGCACATAAAGTCCCACGGCGTCAAGCGCGGTCCAGCGCATGCCCATCGTCATGCCCGTGTCGTCGGTCATCCGCAGGTCCTGGGGAAGCTGCGCCTTGTGGAAGGTTTCAATGCGCGTCGCCGCCAGATCGAGGGAAGCGGCGAGATCGGCGGGAATTGCCGCCGTGGCCGCGTCGATCTCCGCCGGGCTGATCCTCAGGCGGTCGGCGGTCAGGGCCAGGCGGTCAAAGCGGGCGGTGCAGTCAATCAGCGCGGCGTCTCCGGTGTCGCGCACGGCGGCGATGATCCCGGTGACCGCGCGTTCGACCGTCTCGGTGGTTTCCCGCGCCTGGGACAGCAGCGCCGTGAAGCGGGCGTCGAAATCGGCATCCCGGGTCGAGAGGCGGATCATGCCGCGTCCAGGGCGGCGCGGAAGCGGGCGATCCAGGCGCCGATGGCCTCCGGCTGGGTTTTCAGCGCGGTGCGGTTGACGATCAGGCGGCTGGTGACGTCGGCGATGACCTCGGTTTCAACCAGGCCGTTGGCCTTCAAGGTGGACCCGGTCTGCACCAGGTCAACGATCAGGCGGCACAGGCCAAGGCCAGGGGCAAGCTCCATCGCGCCGTTCAGGTGCACGACCTCGGCGTGGATGCCACGGCCAGCGTAGTGGCGGCGGGCGATGTTGGGGTATTTCGTCGCCACGCGGACCTGCGACCAACGGGAGGGATCGTCGGAGCCAGCGGTTTCGCGCGGTTCGGCGACCGAAACCCGGCATTTGCCGATGCCAAGGTCGAGCGGGGCGTAAACCTCGGGGTAGTCGAACTCCATCAGGACGTCGGCGCCGCAGATGCCGATATGGGCCGCCCCAAAGGCGACAAAGGTGGCGACGTCGAAGGGGCGGACCCGGACGATGTCCAGCAGGGGGTCGTCAGTGGGGAAGCGCAGGCGACGGCTGTCCTCATCCGCGTAGTCAGTCGCCGGGGCGATGCCGGCACGGGTCAGCAAGACGCCGCATTCCGACAGGATGCGGCCCTTGGGCAGCGCCAGGATCAGCGGCGTCGTGATGTCCGGCCCTAGCGACGCGACGGGGAACGGGGCGGTCATGCAGGCTCCGGGTTACGTTGAGCCAGGCTTTACATCAGGCGGCCAGCGTCCGGAAGCCTGTCCGCCGTGAAGCTGCGTTGCGTCGCGCCGTGGGCCGCTCGTGGCCTCCCGGAGGGAATCATGCCACGCCTGGTAGGCGGATTCAGCCGGATCAATGCGCCGGGAAACGAAACGCGACAGCGCATCGCCAGCCAGGACGTGGTCCCGCGCCGGCTCAGCGGCGTGCGCGGCGGTTTCAGGGTCCGTCGTTTCCGCAAGGCTTTCCGTCTCGGGCCAAGGCTCCGGTTCTGTCCAGTCTGGTTCCGGGTTTGGCATGGGAGCGGGTCCTTGCGCGTGCTTCGCGTGCGGCAGGGGTTCCGCCTCGGGAGGCGTCTGGGCGCCCGCGCCGCAGGCGAGCGGCAGCAGCGTCAACTGCAGTTTCGTCATCGCCAGCGCATTGTTGCGCAGGCGCAGGGCCATGGCATCGGTCTGTTGTGGCCGGTTGGATCTGTCGCAGCTATCGACAATGGCGGCATGGAAGGCGTTGAACTGCTGGGCCAACATTTCTTCGAAAGACATCAGGAGCTTCCTGGCCCGCGGTGGAAGCGCTCTAACTGGGCATAGTAGGAAAATAATCAATAGCTGTTTCGGCATCCGGTCAGGCGTGCGCTCAA
>CAXTXZ010000361.1:3076-4898 GCA_964248015.1 uncultured Rhodopila sp.
GGTTCAGCAGGATAAGAAGGGATGGCGATCGGTTGAAGCTGAAAGCAGGCGCCAGAGGGCGCTGACGATCAGGCCAGGCTGGCGCGGTTGCGGGCGACGCTTTGCGTTGTCGGGTGGTCAGGGCCGAGCGCTTGCAGGTAAATCGACAGCGCCCAATCCAGCGCCTGCCGCGCGGAGAACCCGTCGCCCATGTCCCGCAGCACGCCCGCCAGGTTGTTGACGTCACGGCCCACGCTTGGGTGGTGCTTGCCGAGAGCCGCCTCGTCGATCGCCAGGGCGCGTTCAAACGCGGCATAGGCCCCGTCCAGGTCGCCGAGGTCGTGCAGGATCAGGCCAAGGTGGTTGATGTCCGTGGCCGTCTCGGGATGCTCAGGGCCGAGCGCCTCGGTGTGGATCGCCAAGGCGCGCCGGAGTTGCGACTGGGCGTCGATGACGTCGCCAAGTTCGTGCGACAGGCGGCCAAGGTCACGCAGGTCGGCCGCAAGATCGGGATGGTCCGGGCCAAGCTGGCGCTGGCGGGCCTCGATGGCTTGTTCCAGGCTGTCGCGTTGCGCGCGGAGGGCTGGCAGGTTGGGCATGGTTCGGCTCCCGGGCATGGCTAGGCCCGCCCGGGACAGGGTCCGGTTAGAGTTGGGCTTCCGCGTATTCGTAGTTGGCGAGGCTATCGAGGAAGTTCTGCAGGTAGTCCGGGCGGCGGTTGCGGAAATCCAGGTAGTAGCTGTGCTCCCACACATCGACGGCGAGCAGCACCTTGCCCTCGTTGGTGGCCAGCGGGTTGGAGCCGTTCGGGGTCTTCGTCACCTTCAGCTTGCCGTCGGCGCCGAGAACCAGCCACGCCCAGCCGGAGCCGAACTGGCTGACGCCGGCGGCCTTGAAGGCGTCCTTGAAGGCGCTGACGCTGCCCAGGTCCTCGGTGATCTTGGCTTCCAGCTTCGGCGGGATCGTGCCGCCGGTCGGGCTGAGGCACTGCCAGAACACGATGTGGTTCCAATGCTGGCCGGCGTTGTTGAACACCGGGCCGCCAGCGGAGGCGGTGGACTTCACGATCTCCTCAAGCGATTTGCCCTGCAACGCGGGGTCTTTCTCGACAAAGCCGTTCAGCGCGGTGACATAGGCCTGGTGATGCTTGCCGTGGTGCAGGTCGAGGGTTTCCTCGCACATGCCCTTGGCGCCGAGGGCGGACTTGGAATAGGGCAGGGTTGGCAGTTCGAAAGCCATGAAATCCTCCATTTGCGTTGCGGTGGCGTGCCGCCCGAAGCGTTACCCGCGGATGCGGCAAAGAACGAACCGTTAGCTATGGCCAGCCCGCGGACCCGTCAACCCACCGGCCAGTCCGGCGCAGGCGCATTGGTCGGCTTCAGGTCATGGCCGGGGATTTTGGCAAGGCGGCCTTGCCTGCGTCCGTGAATGCCGTCACCTCCCGCCGCATGAACGAAGCAATCGCCGCCCTGGTGCGCCGGCATGATCCGGACCGGTTCCTGACCACGCTGTTCGCCCCGGCGGCGCGGCGGGATGCGCTGCTGGCGCTGTATGCTTTCAACCATGAACTGGCGCGGGCGAGGGAGGTCGTCAGCCAGCCGCCGCTGGCGCTGATCCGGCTGCACTGGTGGCGCGAGGTGGTGGAGGGCGAGCAGCGGCGGCACGAGGTCGCCTCGCCGTTGTCGGAGGCGATCGCCGCCGGCGCTCTTTGTGCGGCCGATTTGCTTGCCGTGATCGATGCGCGTGACGCCGAAGCGTATGGCGATTTCGAGACGCTGGCCGATTGGCAAGCATGGCTGCTGGCTGGGGCTGGCGGGCTGGCGGTTCCGGCGCCCCCAGCGCC
>CAXTXZ010000362.1:0-4888 GCA_964248015.1 uncultured Rhodopila sp.
GCGTCGCCGGCAGCGCGATCCGGGCATTCTCCGCACGGCGGCCGGGGCGCGGGAACCCTGGCCGCCCGGTGGCGGCAACAGGGGCACAATACTCATTGCAACAGCGGCCGTGCCGGCATGATCGGCCAGGGCAGGAAACGCCGAACACGGGTTTGACAACCGCTCCCGGCGCGTCCCACGGTGCTCACAGCCTTGGGGAAAACCTAGATTATTTCCTTTCTCCCAATGCGTTGTCCGCCCATGCCTCCAGCGTTTTCGTCTTGTCCCGCAGCGACGAGACGCTGTTGCCCAAGGTGCGCAGGCTGCTGCGGTAGCGCTGCAAGTTCTCGTCAAGCCCGCTGGTCGTCGTCTTCAACTCACCCAGCACGGCGCGCCAGGCCGCAAGAGCCTCGCGCTGGTTGGCCAGCGCCGCGTTCAGCGCGTTCAGCGCGTTGGCAAGCCGCTCCTGGTCCGGCGCCACGGCCGGCTTCGCTGCCTGGCGAACCGGAAAAGGAATGATCGCGGCCGTGCGAAGCCCTGCTCCGGCTGCCGTGGTCTCGCTCTTCGTGGGGCTGGTCATGCTCTGCGCTCCGGTCATTAATCAGGCAGTTCTTAATAATCATGAATGATCAGGGGGAGCCAGGAATTATTAGAATACAATGGTCTGGCCGATTACTCTCAGAAACAACACCATCGCCATCATCACTAGTGCGACAATCGAGACTGCCCAACGCAGCCACGGGGCGCGCGGCGGCGCCGGAAGCTGCCGCGACGCCCGGTGCTCCGCCAGCATGGCGGCAAGGTAGCCCAGCCCCAGCACCGTCAGCGAAACTGACGGCGCGATCATCTGGCCCACGATCAGCCCCACCCAGGCGACAACCAGCGGCGCCGCGCCGAACAGGAAACGCGCCGTGGCGCGCGCCGCGTCCGGCGCCAGCGCCAAGCCCCAGTGCACGCCGCCAAGGAACGCCAGGACCAGCGCGGCATAGTCGGTCAGCGCCATGAGCATCCGTTCCGCCGTCTCAGGGTAGGGGCTGGCCGCGCCGAAGCCAAACAGCAGGAACGGCGCCATCGCAAGCAACCCCAGTGGCAAGGCAATGGTCGGCATCCGCGTGCTCCCGGTTGAATTCATCCCACAACCCCTCAGAAGCATGGCCAACTTATGATAGAGCACTACACTTCGCGTTGAGCCGCCCCGCCGGCGCGTCCCCGTCCGGAACCCGCATGACCATCGGCCTCGAAATCACCACGATCCTGCTGTTGATCATCCTCAACGGCCTGCTTTCCCTCAGCGAACTCGCCTTGGTGTCCGTCCGCAGGGCCAGGCTTTCCGTGCTGGAGCGCAAGGGCATCAGCGGCGCCGCCGCCGCGCTCGCCCTGGCGGACGATCCGCAGCGCGTGCTGCCCACCGTGCAGGTCGGCATCACCCTGGTCAGCGTGCTGACCGGCGTGTTCGGCGGCGCCCGCATCGCCGCGCACCTGCAGGCCTGGCTGGAGCGGTTCCCCGCCGCCGCCCCGTACGCCGAAAGCCTGGCCCTGGCGGTGGTGGTCGTCACCACGACCTACCTGACCCTGGTCCTGGGCGAGCTGGTGCCCAAGCAACTGGCGCTGCGCCAGCCGGAGCTGATGGCCGTGCGCGTGGCGCGTTCGGTCACGGTGCTGGCCCGGATCGTCGCGCCGATGGTCTGGCTGCTGGGCAAGTCGTCCAGCGGCATCATGCGGCTGTTCGGCCTGAAACGGGTGCCGCGCCAGTCGGTGACGGAGGAGGAGCTGAAGGCCCTGCTGATCGAGGGCGCGCAGGCCGGCGTGCTGGAAACGGAGGAGCGCGACATGATCGAGCGCGTCCTGCGCCTGGCCGACAAGCCGGTGCGGGCGATCATGACGCCGCGCACGGAACTCGCCTGGATCGACCGCACGGACGCGCCGAAGCTCATCGTCGCCGCGCTGAAGGCCGCGCCGCACTCGCGCATCGTGGTGTGCGACAGGGCGGTGGACAACGTGGTCGGCGTGGTGCAGGCCAAGGACCTGCTTGACCGCATCCTCTCCGGCGGCGAACTCTCGCTGGGCGCCAGCCTGCGCCAGCCGATGGTCGTGCCGGACACCGTGAGCGCGTTGGATGCGTTGGAGCGGTTGAAATCCGACCCGCTCGGGCTGGCCCTGGTGATGGACGAGTACGGCAGCTTCGAGGGGGTGGTCACGGCGGCGGATGTGTTGCAGGCGAGCGTCGGCGACGCCTCCGGCGCCGAGCACCAGGACGGCGTGCCGGGACCGGAGGGGGAAACGACGATGACCTTGGACGGCCTGACGCCGGTTGATGAACTCAAGGCGCGGCTTTCGCTGCCCGACCTGCCCGCCGAGGGCAGCTATCACACCCTGGCCGGCCTGCTGCTGGCGTTGCTGCGTCGCGTGCCGAGGGCGGGCGACCGCATCGTGTTCGGCGGCTGGCGCTTCGAGGTGCTCGAAATGGATGGTCGCCGCGTCGACAAGGTGATGGCCGGGCGCGAGCCGGCGGCGGAGGCTTGAGCATGGCCCGCGCCACCGTGACGCAATGCGCCGTGCTGGCAGGCGGCCTCGGCACCCGGCTGGGCCACCTGACGGCGGCGACGCCGAAGCCGCTGCTGCCCTGCGGCGGCCGCCCGTTCCTTGGCTGGCTGCTGCGCGAGCTCGTCCGCTATGGCGTCGAGGATGTCCTGCTGCTGACCGGGCATCTGTCCGACGCGATCGAGCGCGCCGTGGCGGACATGGAGGCGACGCTGCCCCGCTCCGTCCGGATCAGCGTGTCGCTCGAACCGATGCGCGCCGGCACCGGCGGCGCGGTGTTCCATGCCCGCGACCGGTTGCAGGATCGCTTCCTGCTGTGCAACGGCGACTCGCTGTTCGACTGCAACCTCGGCAACCTGCTGGCCGACGCGGCGCGGGACGATGCCAGCGTGATAGGGCGCATGCTGCTGCGCCGGCAGGAGGACACGTCCCGCTTTGGCGGCGTCAGCCTGCAAGCCGACCGGATCACCGGCTTCCAGGAGCGCGGCGCAAGCGGCGTCATCAATGCCGGCATCTACCTGTTCAGCCGCTCGCTTCTCGGCTGCCTGCGTCCGGCGTGCTCGCTGGAGGCCGACATCCTGCCGGCGCTGGCGCAGGCTGGCGGGCTGCGCGGGACGCTGGCCGAGGGCTACTTCCGCGACATCGGCGTGCCGGAGGATTTCGCCCGGGCGCAGACGGAAATCCCGGCGCTGCTGCGCCGCAAGGCGCTGTTCCTCGACCGTGACGGCGTGCTCAACGTCGACCACGGCCATGTCGGTTCGGCGGATCGCTTTGAATGGATCGAGGGCGCGCTGGACGCGGTGCGCCATGCAACGCAGGCAGGCTGGCACGTCTTCATCGTCACCAACCAGTCCGGCGTCGCCCGCGGCCACTACGCCGAGGACGACGTGCGCCGGATGCTGGGCTGGATCGGCGACCAGGCGCGCCAGGCGGGCGGCACGATCGATGACGCGCGCTATTGCCCGTTCCATCCGGAAGCGGCGGTGGAGGCCTACCGGCAGGCGCATCCTTGGCGCAAGCCGAGGCCCGGCATGCTGCTGGACCTGATCAAGGCCTGGGAATTGTCGCCGGACGCGGCGGTGATGATCGGGGACCAGGAAACGGACATGGCGGCGGCGGCGGCGGCCGGCGTCGCAGGGCACCGGTTTCCAGGCGGCAACCTGCTCGGTTTCCTGAAGCCGATCCTGGAGGGCTTCGGCTCCCGCGCATCACCGCAAGCATGATCGGCGGCACGGTTCCCGCCACGGCGACCGCTTGGAGGATTTGGGGCTTTTGGCATGGGTTGAAGCCAGGCCAACGCATGAAGCCTTCTTTTAGGCAGCCCTGCCATGAAGGCGTCGTACCATCTTGCACAGCTTCGCGGTCACCGTGCCCTTATGGCCTCGATGAGCAGCGAGAGAGCCGGTGATGCAAAGCGCCGCTTCGGATGGTAGAGGCAGTATCCGTCATTGGACGGGCACCAATCCGCAAGCACGCGAACAAGACGACCTTCCGCCAGGTGGTCGCCTAGCTGATCTTGGTAGACGTAACTCAGCCCGAGCCCGGCCAGGCTCGCTTCGAGCATCATCGATTCGTCGTTGACGACGAGCGGTCCCTCGGGCCGGACCTGCATCCGGCACCGGCCCTTCTCGAACTCCCAGGCATAGAGCGCTTCGCTCGACTTCAGTCGGTAGCCGATGCAGCGATGCCGGCCGAGATCGCGCGGGCTGCGCAATGCGGGCGCCGCGGCGAAGTATGCCGGCGAGCCGACTACCGCAAATCTTACGGCCGGGCCGACCCTGATGGCGACCATGTCGCCCGCCACCTTGTCGCCCCAGCGCAGTCCGGCGTCGAACCGATTGGCGACGATGTCGGCCAGTCCGTCGTCGATTTCCACCTCCACGCGGATATCCGGGAAGCGCGCGAGAAAAGCGGGCAGCACGGGCCAAAGCACCGTCCTTGCCGCGTGCCGGAAGGCCGTGATGCGCAGTGTCCCAGCCGGCTTGTCCCGGAGTTCGGACAGCCCGGCTAGCCCGGCGGTGATGTCGTCCAGCGCGGGCCGCAGCACCGCGAGCAGGCGGTTTCCGGCTTCGGTTGGGGCGACGCTGCGGGTGGTCCGTACAAGCAGTTGCACGCCCAAGCGCTCTTCAAGGCCGCTGATCGCGTGACTGAGCGCGGAAGGCGACATGCCGAGGCGGCCGGCCGCACGGGTGAAGCTTTTGGCATCGGCCAGGATGGCGAAAGCTGCCAAGTCGTTGAGTTCGGTCCGGCGCATTGCTGCATCCCGTGCATGAGTCTGTGCAGTTATGAGCGTCTAACGGCCTTCCGGGTTCAGGGTTAGCTTGTAGGCCTATGCTGTCAAAGGTGCTTCTTCATGCGACGTTGGATA
>CAXTXZ010000363.1:0-4884 GCA_964248015.1 uncultured Rhodopila sp.
GGACGCGTTTCCCTGGGCAACTTTCCCGCACAAGGTAAGCTACCACAACAACTGCAACGCCCTGCGTGGCATCGGCCATGCCTCGCCGTCGGAACTGCGCCAGACGCAGTATTCCAAACCGCTGGGCCTGCTGGCGAAAGTAAAAGGCATCGAGATGGTGCAAATTGCCCGCCCTGATGAATGTTGCGGCTTCGGCGGCACCTTCTCGGTGTTCGAGCCAGCCGTCTCGGCGAAGATGGGCCACGACAAGGTGGCCGACCATGCCCGCGCCGGAGCCGAATACATCGTTTCGGCTGACTCATCCTGCATGATGCACCAGCGGGGTTGCGCCGACCGCCTTGGGTTGCCGCTCAAGTTCATTCACATCGCACAGGTCCTGAACGGAGCCTCCGCATGACCCCTCCACCGGACACGGCGCCCGCGCAAGGCAAGGTCATCCATGCCGATCTTCTGTCAGGCCAGAACGAGGCCCCGGTCAACCAGGACGGCGAACGGCTGCAACACGCCGAGGGTACATCCCAGCCGCTCCGCCCAAGGCAGTCCGAAGCGCAGCCGCGAGGCGCGAAAATCCATGGCAGCCGCCCCATAGACCAGAACGAGGCCGCCGCCCGCTTCATCGCCGCGCCCATCCACGCCAAGATGCACGACGAGCGGCTATGGGATTTGCGCAGGAAGCGCGACGCCCAGATGCACGCCATTCCGGAGTGGGAAGAGCTGCGCGAGCTTGCTTCCCGGATCAAGCAGCACACGCTCAGCCATCTCGCGGACTACCTCGAACAGTTCGAGGCGAACGCCAAGGCCAACGGCATCCACGTCCACTGGGCGGTGGACGGCGCGGCGCACAACAACATCGTGCATGGCATCCTGCGCGATCATGGCGCGAAGCGGCTGATCAAGTCCAAATCCATGCTGACCGAGGAATGCGGCTTCCGCCACTACATGGCCGGCACCGACATCGAAGTTATTGAAACAGACCTCGGCGAGCGCATCCAGCAGCTCGACAACGAAGCGCCAAGCCATGTCGTCGTTCCCGCCGTGCACAAGCTCCGAAGCGATGTGGCCGAAGTGTTCAGCCGCGCGCTGGGCAGCGACCCCAACAACGACGACGTGCCCTACCTCGCCAACCAGCAGCGGGAGGCGACAAGGCCGCTGATCCTGCAAGCCGATGCCGGCATGACAGGCGCGAATTTCGCGGTCGCCGAGACAGGCACGTTTGTCGTCTGCACCAACGAAGGCAACGCCGACCTGTCGGCCAACGTGCCGCCGCTGCACATCGCCTCCATCGGCATCGAGAAGCTGATCCCCCGCATCGAGGACCTCGGCATCTTCATCCGACTGTTGTCACGCAGCGCCCTCGGTTCGCCGATGACGCAGTACACCTCCCACTTCCGCCGCCCACGCAACGGCGGCGAGATGCACATTGTCCTCGTTGACAACGGCCGTTCCGCTCGGCTTGGCATGGAGGAATTCTGGACCTCTCTCAAATGCATCCGGTGCGGCGCCTGCATGAACACCTGCCCGGTGTTCCGTCGCAGCGGCGGCCTGTCGTACGGCGCAACCTATTCCGGTCCCATCGGATTGATCCTGGACCCGACGTTTGACAAGCGAAAGTACTCAACGCTGCCGTTCTCCTCGACGTTGAACGGCTCGTGCACCAACGTCTGTCCGGTCAAGATCAACATCCACGAGCAGATTTTCGCTTGGCGCGAGGTTCTGGCGGAAGAGCACGAGATCCCTGTGATAAAGCGGCAAATGATGAAGGCCGCTGGCATGGTGTTGTCGCATCCAAAGCTGTACCGGGCCGCGATCTCGACAGCGGACTCGGCACTGCGGCACTTGCCGAAGTTCCTTGTCTATAACCAGTTCAACACGTGGACGGCAGGGCGCGAGATGCCGCCAGCCCCTGACGAAACGTTCCATGCCTGGTACGCGCGCAATCACCCCGATTCCGCTGCCGAAGGGACATCCGATGAACCCGCGTGATGCGATCCTTGCATCGGTGCGGAGCCATCGGCCCGCAGGCCAGCACGACCTTCCCATGCTGCCGCGTTTTCCCGTCGATCTGCCGGACGGAACCGTTGCCAGTTTCGGACGCAACCTGAAGCAGATGGGCGGCAAGCTGCTGGAGTGCGATCCCGCCATTGATCCCCTGACCGCCCTCCGGCAAAGCCTCTCGGCCGCTCATGTCGTTTGTTCCGCGACACCGGAAGTATCTGGCAACCGCGGCTTGATGGTCACGCAACCCGGCAACCTGGCGGATGTGGACGTGGCGATCGCGCGGGCTGCCTTTGGCATCGCTGAAACCGGTTCAGTGCTGCTCACGGACACAGCGCTTCAGGTCAATGCGTTGGTGTATCTGGCCCAGCATCTTGTTGTCCTGCTGGACCCGGCCGACATTGTCGCGTCAACGCAGGATGCCTACTGGCGGCAAGAATTTCACAATGTTGGTTATGCGGCCTTCCACACCGGTCCCTCGGCCACTGCCGACATCGAGGGGGTGCTGGTCCATGGAGCGCAAGGCGTGCGCTCCTTGACGGTGGTTCTGCTGCCGCGCCAACCTGCGGCAGGCTTGTCCGACAACGCCAAACTGAAGGCAGGGGCGACCTGAATGGACGGTCGCCACGCCCACGCGGCTGGTTTTGCACTCGCGGCACACTGGCCCGGCGCCAAAGCCACCAAACCAGCCTGCCAAAAGGCGCTTGCAGCCCTACAAGGTTGGCTTGCCGCCCGTGACCGGAATGTAAGCCCCAGAAATGTAGCTCGACTCGTCCGAGGCCAGCATGACATAGGGCGCGACCAGCTCAATCGGCTGGGCCGGGCGCTCCAGAGGCACCTGCTTGCCGAACTCCTTTACTTTTTCTTGCGGCATGGTGGAGGGGATCAGTGGCGTCCAGACCGGTCCGGGGCCAACGCAGTTCACCCGAATGCCTTTCTGCGCCACCGACTGCGCCAGTCCCGCTGTGAAATTGGCAATGGCGCCCTTGGTCGTGGCATAAGCCAGCAACTCTGGCGACGGCGTCTTGGCATTTACCGACGATGTCGCGATGATGCTGCCACCTGGTCGCATGCGCGCGACCGCCGCCTTTGCCAGATAGAAATACGCGTAAACATTGGTGCGGAACGTATGGTCCCACTCTTCCGCGCTGATTTCCTCGATTGATTCATGTGTCGCCTGGAACGCGGCGTTGTTCACCAGGATGTCGATCTTGCCGAACTCCTGGACCGTGCGGGCGACCAGCGTATTGCAATGGGCCTCGCTGCCCACGTCGCCCGGCGCCAGGATCGCTCGCTTGCCCGCCTTCTCGACCCAGGCGGCTGCCTCCTTCGCATCCTCGTGCTCCTCCAGATAGGAGATCACCACATCGGCGCCTTCTCGGGCGAACGCCAATGCGACGGCACGGCCGATGCCACTGTCCCCGCCCGTGATCAAGGCCGCTTTGCCGGCCAGCCGGCCGGTTCCCTTGTAGCTTTCTTCACCGTGGTCGGGCTTTGGGTCCATCGCCTGGGTTTTGCCAGGCATGGGCTGGTGGGGTGTGGGAAACGGGGGCTGAGGGTAAGCCGTCCGGGGATCGAATGTCATAAGGCTGCTCCTGATAATGCTTGTTCAACGTTGCAGAGGAACGGCGCGACAAGAGCCTAGTTGCCGCGCAGGCGTCACCTGAGTGTGTACTTGCGAAAATAGCCGTGACGCGAAGTCGTCCTGACAAACCTTCCGCGACGCAACCCTTGTTAGAATATTTGGCTTTTGTCGCGTTGCCTGTTGAACGATGACATCCTCGGCGCTGCCATGGAGGGACGAGGATGGGTCGTCTGGCTTTCGAGGATTGGTCGAGCGCGACCGGCGCGTTGGCGCCGGCCCAGCGGAGCGCGGCGTTTTGCGCGCCGGCTTTGGCGGAGGCGGCAATGGAAGCGGAACTGGACTTCTCCCTGCTTGTCGCGGCAGTCGCTTCCCCGCCGCCGGCTGCTTCCGAGACGAAGGATACTGGGGCAACCGGGGAGGATCCGGCGCCGCCGTCGCTGATCGCGTCGCTTGCGAGGCCGGGTGCGTTGGCGAGCGCGGCCGAGGCCCGCGCCGATCGTGACGGGCGCCCTCATTGCGCAAGCCGCACGCTTCGACGTTGGGGACGCTCCGCCGGCCTGCCGCGCCATTGGCGCGTCGATTGTCGTCGCGGCTTCAATGCGTTGGCAGGCACGTCGCTGGCCGGGCCGCGAAAGAAGGACCGCTGGGCGGACCATGCGCAGGCCATGGTCCGTGGCGACAGCCTCGCCAAGTCCGCCAAGCGCTGCGGCGTGGCGTTCGGCACGGCGTTCCGCTGGCGGCATCGGTTTCTCGCCGCTTCCGCGGTGGACAAGCCGGCCAGGCTCACCGGAAGCGTCGAGGCCGGCGAGGCGTTCATTTTGGCATCGTTCAAGGGCAAGCGGTCAGGCATGCCGCGTCCGCCGCGCGGGCGTGGCGGAAAAGCCAGGAAGCGCGGCTTGTCCAGGAAGCAGATCCTCGCGCAGGTCGCGCGCGATCGAAACGGCGTCGCCACCGGCGCTGTCCCGTCCCAACTGGATCGAGCCGCCGTCACTCGCGCTTGCAGGCGCCGTCGCCCCGGGCCATCAACCCTGTCGCGACGGCGGCAAGGCGATCGCGGGCTTCGCGCGCAAGGGCCAAATTCCATGCTGCATCCTTCCCGCGCCAGGAAGGCCGATGCGCAGAGCCCCCAACCTTCGTATCAACAACGTCAACGGGTATCATGGGCGGCTGAAGGAAGGGCTGCGGCCGTTCCACGGCGCCGCCACCAAGTGCCTTGGAAACCACCTCGGCTGGCGCCGCGCCCGCAAAGCTCTCGGAGCCGATGCCAAACAGCCGGGCTGGCTGCGATCAGCACTCGGCACCAA
>CAXTXZ010000364.1:0-4839 GCA_964248015.1 uncultured Rhodopila sp.
GTCTTGCCGGTGATGACGGTGGCATCCGGCCCGGCGCCCTCGATTGTCAGGTCGCTGGCCTTCCAGACTACGCAGTCGGCATACGAACCCGCGGCGATGACGATGCGGTCGCCATCACGCGCGGCGGCGGCGGCGGCCGACGGAAGCGGATAAGCCTTGCCGGGGCCGGCCTCCAGCGTTGCCGCCTGAACGGCGACAGGATTTGTGAGAAGGCCGGCGAGCAGGCCAATGCCCCAGTGGCAGCAGGCCAATGCCCCAGTGGCGCGGCGGCGCCATGCGGTGCCAAGGTTGCACATCGGTAGCCTTGCTGTTCGAGACCCTGACCAGGGTAATGACGCACGCCTTTACATGCACTGACATTGCGACAGGTGTTGCGGACAATACGCCGCCCGCAAGGAAGGGACCGCCGGCACGGGCTGATCCAGGCACAGGCTGGGGGCGGATCGCTTCGGAGCAGAACCTAAACGGTGAGGAACTCCGTTGCCAGCGATCGCCATTCCTCATCCAGGCTGATGGTCGCGGGCGAACGGCCCGCGCGATCATACCAGTAGCGCGCGTTGGCGAGGTCTGGTTCCTTGCGATGCAGGTAGGCGTGCACGGCCGCGCCCATTGGACCGGGATCGGCTTGCGCGCAATCATGCGCCTTGGCCCAGTCGCCCTTTGCCTCCCACCACAGGGCCTGCAAGGGCAGGCTGAGCGCTTCTGGTGGAGCGGGTTGTTCGACTGAGGCGCGGAATGTGGTTGCGTCCATGGGTCAGGCTGCCTTTGCCGTCAGAAGCATGCGTTGCAGTTTGCGCACCGCGCTGTCCGGCGTGGTGAGCACGGTTTGCCCTGTCGCGCGGGCCACCGGCCGGCGGCGCGCGCCAGGCTGAACTGCGACAGCGCGATCACGTCGCATCCCGCCAGCGACGCGGCGGCATGGATGGCGGCCTGATCATGACCGGCCGCGTCGCCTTTGTCCAAGGCAGCCAGCGCGCCTGTCGCCAGGCAAGGCACGACAGTCAGGCCAGGCGCCAGCGCGTGGAACTCCGCCGGCATCGTGTCCAATGTTGGCGCGAAGGTCGCCATCAGGCCGATCCGGCCACGCGGTCCGGCCAGGGCGACGGCTTCCTCGATCATGGCCTCGTTCGGTTTCAGCGCCGGGACAGGCGCAAGCTCGCGGGCGCAGGCCTCGATGCAGGGTCCAAAGGCGGAGCAGGTGAACAGCAGGCCATCGGCGCCGGTCGCGACGGCGTAGCGCGCGAGGCTCTGGAAGCGCTCCGTCATCCGCGGCGTCAGCGAACCCTCGCGCGCGAGGTCAGCCGAGAGGGAGTCGTCCAGCAGGTTCATCAGGGTCGCGTCCGGCCAGAAGCGTTTGAAAGCGTCCGCGGTCGGGGCTATGGAAAGCCTCAGGGCGTGGATCAGGGCGATGCGCATGACCCTAAGGCTGCGACAGAGGCGCGTCGGGAGCAAGAGGCGGCTGGCGGAGAACAGGGTTGACGGCGCCCCAGAACATCTATGACGACCCCGATTTTTTCTCCGGCTACACGCAGCTTCCGCGTGTGACGGAGGGCCTGGACGGGGTCTACGAATGGCCGGCGTTCCAACGGCTGTTGCCGGCCTCGTTGACCGGCTGCCGCGTGCTCGACCTGGGCTGCGGCATGGGTTACTTCGCGCGTGAGGCCCGCGCCAGGGGGGCGCGGCAGGTTGTCGGCGTCGATCTTTCGCAGAGCATGCTGCGGCGAGCCGGGGAATACGGCAGCGACCCTGGGATCACCTATGTCCAGTCGTCGCTGGAAGCCTACGAGCCGGAGGAGGCCGCGTTCGGCCTGGTGGTCTCGATGCTGGCGTTGCACTACATCGCCGACTACCGCGCCATCGTTGAACGGGTTGCCCGCTGCCTGACGCCAGGAGGCCGCTTCGCCCTGTCGGTCGAGCATCCGATCTACACGGCGAACGGCACCGGCGCCTGGGCCGTGGGGCCTGATGGAAGCCTGGCGAACTGGCCAGTCGATCGCTATCGCGACGAGGGCGAGAGGCGACGCCATTGGTTCGTGGATGATGTCCTGCGCTACCACCGCACTGTCGAGACTTATGTCAACACGCTGCTGGACGCCGGCCTGGCGCTGGTCCGGCTGGAGGAACCGGAAGCCGAACCCCCGCTTCTGGCGCGGCGTCCGGCACTGCGGCAGGAGCGGCGACGCCCGCCGTTCCTGCTGCTGGCGGCGGAGCGCCCCGGATAACGATCAACGGGAGACATTGGCAAATTGGCCAGCCCTGGATTTGGCGCGATAGCCTGTTGTCACGCCCAACCGTTGCGCGACCATGGCGCAAGCTGCACCATGCGGCATGGCCGTCCGCTCGCCGAGCACCCGTGCGTGTCGGGCGGGCTGTGGCGTGAAGCTGTTGCGCGAAGGAAATCCAATGGATAAGGCGTTGTCCGGTACCCGCGTCATCGACATGACCCATAACCAGGCAGGGCCGGCCTGCGCGCAGATCCTCGGCTTCCTGGGCGCCGACGTGATCAAGCTGGAGGAACCCAAGGGCGGCGACGTCGCCCGCAACAACCTGCGCGACAGGCCCGACAGCGACAGCCTGTTCTTCCTGATCCTGAACGCCAACAAGCGCAGCCTGACGCTGAACCTGAAGACCGACGACGGCAAGGCGCTGTTCCGCCGGCTGATCGCCGAATCGGACGTGCTGCTGGAGAACTTCGGACCCGGCGCGTTGGATCGCCTGGGCCTCGGCTACGCGGCGCTGGCGCAACTGAACCCGAGGCTGATCTACGCCACGATCAAGGGTTTCGGCACGTATGGCCCGTACAGCGGCTACAAAAGCTTCGAGCCGATCGCCCAGGCGATGGGCGGCGCCATGACGGTGACCGGCTTCCCCGACAACCCGCCCACCTTGGTTTTTCCGGCGATCGGCGATTCCGGCACCGGCATGCACATGGCGGTCGGCATCCTGGCCGCGCTGCAGCAGCGGCATGCGACCGGGACGGGGCAGCATGTGGAGGTCTCCATGCAGGACGCCGTCGTGAACCTGATCCGTGTCAGCCTGCGCGACCATCAGCGCCTGGGCCATCCGCCGCCGCGCGTCGGCAACCAGCTTGGCCGTACCGTGCCTGGAAGCACCTATCCCTGCGCCCCGGGCGGCCCAAACGACTATGTCTACATCTTCGCGCAGCCGCAGATGTGGCTGCCGTTCCTGGGCGCCATCGGCCAGCCGGAACTCGCCGCCGATGCCCGCTTCAGCACCCCGGAAGCCCGCTGGGAGAATCGCGAGGCGCTCAACGCCATCATCGGGTCCTGGACACGGCAGCACGGCAAGCACGAGGTCATGCGGCGCCTGGGCGAGGCCGGCGTGCCCAGCGGCGCCTGCCAGGATACCGGGGAAGTTTTGGCCGACCCGCATCTGCGCGCCCGTGACATGATCATGGACGTTGACTTCCCGACACGAGGCGCCTTTCAGACGGTAGGCTGTCCGATCAAGCTGTCCGACTCGCCCGCCGAAATAACCCGTCCGCCGCTGCTGGGCGAGCATACGAACGAGGTTCTGGCCGCCTTGTGCGGCGTGGGCACGGACGAACTGAAACGTTTGCGTGAAAACGGCGTAATATAACGCCCGCGGTGGACAACGGTATGGCCGTGTTAACCATTTCGTAGCTTTTCCTGCGTAATCCATGCGTATTCCATCGACAGACAAAATGCCTGGATGAATCTGGACCCTGCTTCGCGGGCACCCATGGCGGCGTGCCTCCGGAATGGTCCGCCAGTGACCATCAGGAGCAGGCATGTCCGTCAGCCTTCCAAAAATCGCCCGCAGCGCCGCGGCCGGCGCCAGCGCCTATGCCTGGGCAAATCCGTGGGGCGGAGCATGGGACTCGGCCGCGAACTGGATTGACGCCAACACAGGCCTGGCCGTGGCAAGTCCGCCGAATGCCGCCAGCGCGGCCAGCATCGTCGGCGGGACCGGCCTGTTCACCAACATTATCGACACGGGCGCGGCGGCAAGCCTTGGGATCGCCAACGACGTCATCCTATGGGGCTCATACGCGGTCGCCGGGGCCGTAACCCTGTCCACGCCGAGTGGCTCCGGCTACACGACGCCGGACCTGGAGCTGGATGGCGGGGCCAAGCTGACCGCCGCCAGCCTGTCGATTGTCGATGGCGCCCTGCAAGCCGGGTCCGCCAGCATGGTCAGGGTCAGTGGGACGGCCATCCTGAACCAGGCGTTCCTTCTGGCCATCAATGGCGGCGGCATTCAACTCGGCAGCCTCGTTGCCAACAACATCTACAACGGCGGCACTGCTTACGTGACGCCGCTGATCGCGGTCGATGATTCCTCTTTCATCCAGGCCGGAACGTCAGCCCACGCCGCCTTGGGGGCGTTCACCATCGACGCCGGCCAGACCGCGACCGTCAGTGGCGCTATCGACGCCAATGTCGCGCTGAATGGCACGCTGGCTGTCCAGGCCGGCAACACCCTGGCGATCAACGGCGTGAACCCGTTTGGCGCCGCCAAGGCCGTTGCCGGTGGCGGCACGCTGGTGATCAATGAGGGCAGCACGATGACCCTGAGCATTGCCGACAGTTCGGCGATCCAGTTCGCCGCGCCGAACGGCACGCTGTCGGCGACCACGCTGCCCAGCGGCACGATCAGCGGCTTCGCCCCCGGCGATGTCATCGAATTCCTCAGCTCTGCCAGCGTTCCCGCGTCCAGCCTCGCGACAGGCCTGAGCTACCAGCAGACCACGAGCAACACTGGCAGGCTGACGCTGACCAAGGCCGGCCAGTCCGTGGGGACACTGGCCTTCGCCGGCAACTATGCCAGCAGCCCGTTTCACCTGAGCCTCGACGC
>CAXTXZ010000365.1:0-3397 GCA_964248015.1 uncultured Rhodopila sp.
CCGCTATCATGGTCTAGCCATCAACTTATAGACTGTGTTTACATAGTATGTCCTACAGCGCTTCGTCATATCCCTACGATACGGTTGTACAAATCACTGACACGATTGGTTCCCAGTCTTGGCAGGGATCAGGGGTGCTGATTTCGCCGGATGAGGTGCTGACAGCAAGTTACGTGGTTTATACCCAAGGCATCGGGGTGGCGAGCGACATCGTTGTCACCCCAGCTTACAACGATGGCGCAAGTCCTTATGGTGCCGCAGACGGCGCCTATGTCCATTACTTCCCGGTTGATGATGCGAACCGAACCATAACGAACCAACAATCACAATTCGATTATGCCGTCATACACCTTGCGACGCCTTTCACCTCTGCGGGATTCATGGGCCTTGAGGCGAATTTTGCCGGCGGGCCGGTAGACATCACTGGCTATCCAGCCTCGGCCAACGGCGCCCAGGTCACTTCATCGCAAACGGTTGCCGTGGACCCCAATTACACGCTTTTGGATGGGACAGCCCTGGGTGAAGGCTCCAGTGGCGGCCCCGTCTGGATATCGACAGCAAGCGGACCGGATGTTGTCGGCACAGTGTCCAGCGGGTCAGACACGACGGGCGCCGGCTACAACGCGCTGATCACCACGGCAGCGTTCAATCAAATCGAATCCTGGGTCAAGCAGGATGACGCCGGATTAGCCACGCCCGCTCCCGCGTCGCCTGCCACGGTTGTCGGGGCTGGACCCCACTCCATCGCCACGTTCAGCGGACCCAGGCCCGAATACACGATTGATTACACCGGGAATGGCCAGGCTATCGTCACTGACAATGCGCTGTCCGGTCCTAGTGCCGTGACAAGCATCAACAACGAAGTGCTCCAGTTCAGTGACCAGCCGTATTTCATCGAGAGCAGTGACGGCTCCAATATCGCTCGGCTATACTCCGCGGGCCTCAACCGTATCCCGGACGCAAGGGGGTTGTTTGGCTGGGAAGACTTGTATGGCAATAATGTAAGCGCGTCTGCGAAGGCACAGGGGGTCTATGTCTCGCTTGCGGAAACGTCCGGAGGCTTCAATGGCACGCTTTCCATCGCCGATGGCATAATCGATTCGCCGGAGTTCAGCGCAAAGTACGGCGCGCTTACGAGCGCTGATTTCGTGACGCAACTTTATCAGAATGTGCTCGGGCGCGCACCGGATGCGGCCGGGCTTCAGGGCTGGCTTACCTGGATGTCAACAGGTGACGCCACCGGCACCGTATACAGTCGCGGCATGGTGCTCGTTGGATTCGCGGAAAGCTCGGAAAATATCGCCAAGGCATCGAGTTGGATGACCGACATGTCTGCCGCCAACCGGCACGTGAGCTGACTCAAACGTCATTCCCACTGGCTCGATGCAGCGTCATCCGCTTTTCGTCTTGAAGCAGCAATGGATTGGCGACGGCCACCTGGTCAAGTCGTGACGCTGACCCGCCGCGCAAGTTGACGACGCCACCAGCCAAGCTCTGCCCATTGTCCAGTGTCATCAGAACGACGATCAGGCCGCTTGTCGCCCATGGCGGGTCGCAATTCGCCGGCACAGCATGATGGGCTCCATCCCTTCATTCCATGGCGCAGGCTTCATTGCTTTCAAATGCAAAAGTTGCAACAATTCCAATTCGATCTGGCCTGGATGCCTTTATGGAAGGGAGCATATGACACGACACATGTTCTTGCTGGCCCTGCTGGGTTTCACGCCGTCGGCCCATGCTCAATTCACTCCGCCCGTCGCGCAGGCGCCTGATGGCGCGACGTTGTTCGGCCGCCAATGCGGCACATGCCATTCGCTGGCGCCCGGTGAGACGCGCCAGGGGCCGAACCTCGCCGGCGTGTATGGCCGCAGAGCCGGAACCCTGCCAGGCTATGCCTATTCGCCGGGGTTCAAGGAGGCGGACTGGGTCTGGGACGAAGCCCATCTCGACGCCTACCTCACGAACCCGCAAGCTGTCATCAAGGGCGGCGTCATGGGATACCGACAGGCCAACACGGATGTCCGCCACGCCATCATCACCTATTTGAAGGATCAGCACTGATGGCGAAACCCATCCATTCCATGATCCGCGTGCTGGACGAAGCTCGCTCCATCCGGTTCTATGAGACGGCCCTGGGGCTTTCGATTGTGGACCGCTATGTGTTCGACAGCTTCACGCTGATCTACATGCGCCATCCGGCCTCGACGTTCGAGGTCGAGCTCACGGTCAACCATGGCCGGACTGAACCCTATCAACTCGGGGACGGGTACGGGCACATCGCGGTCGCCGTCGAGGACCTGGAGGCTGAGCGATCGAAAATGGATCAGGCTGGCGCCTCGCCCGGCCCGATCCGGGAGCTGAACCGGGACGGCGCGTTGCTGGGACGGTTCTTCTTCGTGAAAGACCCCGATGGCTACAGCATCGAGGTGCTGCAGCGCCATGGCCGTTTTGGCTGAACGAAAAGGGAGGAAACAATCATGAGGGAAATAGACCGCCGCACGCATGTCAGCCGCCGATCCCTTCTGCGCACAGGCGCCGTGGCCGTGCCGGCCGCCGTTGTCGCGGGCGCGAGCGTCAGCGCGGATGCGGCCTGGGCGCAGGACGCGAAGGCCTTGCCGCCCCAGGCCATGGCGACTTTGGTCAAGGTCGCGCGGGACATCTACCCGCATGACCATATCGGAGACGTGTTCTACATAAAGGCCGTGACGCCCTGGGACGCGAAAGCGGGCAAGGACGATGCCGTGAAGGCAATGATCACCGAGGGGGTGGCCCGGCTTGACCAGGACGCGCAGGACAGCTTCGGCAGCAACTACCTGAATGTCGCCTGGGAGGCCGACCGCGTGACGTTGCTTCGCGGCATCGAGCACACCTCGTTCTTCAAGACGCTGCGTGCCGATCTGGTGGTGTCCTTGTACAACCAGCCCGAGATCTGGCCGAAGTTCGGCTACGAAGGCTCCTCCGCGGAGCACGGCGGGTATTTGGCCCGCGGCTTCAACGACATCAACTGGCTGCCGACGGCTTAGGGGGGCGCGGACTTGGCACTGTTTGACCTCAACTCTGCCGGCGTGGTCTTCAGCGTCGGCTCTGGCGCGGGCGGCGGAACACTGGGAAACGAGCTTGCCCAGAAGGGCGTGCGCGTTGTCATCCTGGAAGCGGGCGACCGTTACGAACTGCAGGATTTCGTCAACGACGAATGGGCCAGCTTCGCGCAGCTCGCCTGGTCGGACATGCGGACCACTTCCGGCTCATGGCGCGTGCACAAGGACTTTCCCAACCTGCCGGCCTGGGTGGTGAAGGCGGTCGGCGGCTCCACCGTGCACTGGGCGGGCGCCTCGCTCCGGTTCGAGGAGCATGAGTTCAAAGTTCGCGCCACGTACGGCACCCTGCCGGAAGCCAA
>CAXTXZ010000365.1:3407-4814 GCA_964248015.1 uncultured Rhodopila sp.
CCCTTGATGAGCTTGCGCCCTACTACGAAAAGGCCGAGTTCAAGATGGGCGTCACCCGGACCAACGGCATCCCCGGCCTTCCCGGCAACAACAACTTCCGCGTCATGGAAGCGGGCGCCAGGAAAATTGGCTACAAGGAGGTCCACACCGGCCGCATGGCCATCAACAGCCAGCCGCGCGACGGGCGCGGATCGTGCCAGCAGATCGGCTTCTGCTTCCAGGGATGCAAATCCGGCGCGAAGTGGTCCACGCTCTACACCGAAATCCCCAAGGGCGAGGACACGGGCCGGCTTGAGGTGCGCCCGAACAGCCAGGTGGTGAAGATCGAGCATGACGACACGGGCAAGGTGACAGGCGTGGTCTACGCCAGCCCGGATGGCGCCCTGCACCGGCAGAAGGCCCGCGTGGTGGCGGTTGCCGGCAACTCGATCGAAAGCCCGCGCCTGCTGCTCAACAGCGCGTCCGCCAAGTTCCCGGACGGTCTGGCCAACAGCAGCGGGCAGGTCGGCCGCAATTACATGCGCCACATGACCGGCAACGTGTACGGGATTTTCGAGAAGCCCGTGCACATGTACCGCGGCACCACCATGGCCGGGATCATCCGGGACGAGGCGCCGAACAATCCAAAGCGCGGCTTCGTCGGCGGCTACGAAATGGAAACCGTCTCTCTCGGCGTCCCGTTCATGGCCGCGTTCATGGACCCGGGCGCCTGGGGCCGCAGCTTCACCAGCGCCATGGACGGATACAGCAACATGGCCGGCATGTGGCTGATCGGAGAGGACATGCCGCGCGAGACGAACCGCATCACGCTGGACCCGAAGGCCAAGGACAAGCTTGGCCTGCCGGTCGCCAGCGTCCACTTCGACGACCATCCGAACGACATCGCCATGCGGGCCCACGCGGTGCGGCAGGGATCGGCGATCTACAATTCAGTGGGCGCCACGCGCATTCTGCCGACCCCGCCCTATCCCAGCACGCACAACATGGGCACCAACCGCATGAGCGCGAACGCTCGGGATGGCGTGGTGAACAAGTTCGGCCAGACGCACGACATCAAGAACCTGTTCGTGTCCGACGGCAGCCAGTTCACCAGCGGGGCGGCGTGCAACCCGACGCTGACCATCGTGGCGCTCGCCATCCGCCAGGCGGACAGCATCGCGCGCATGATGGAGCACCGGGAGGTCTGACCCTCCCGGCAGAGGAGTGGTCGGAGCGAGCGGTTACTTCCGCACCCCGGCGTCCGGCGCAGTGGTGTCGCCGGGCACCGGGGTGACGGGGGTCTCCGTCTTGCCGATCACGTTGTCCCCGGCGGCGTTGCGCAGGGCGCGGTCTCCGGTGGTCTCGCCGCTTGGCGTGCCCGGCGGGGCCGTGCCTTTTGGCGTGGTCGGCGTTGTTACGCTGGGTCCG
>CAXTXZ010000366.1:0-4810 GCA_964248015.1 uncultured Rhodopila sp.
GCGCCGGGCGGTCCTCGGCGATCTTGCCGCCTTGCTCCTTGTGCCACCAATTCACCGGGTTCATCGCGCCCAGCGTCGAGCAGCCCGCCAGCAGGCCCATCGCCAACGCCAGGGCCACGCGTGGCAGGCACGCGCAAAACCCAACTTGAACCGGTTCCAGCGCGCCGCTACCTTGCGCGTTACTTTCCCTGACCACCATATGCCGGTTCCGCTCCCGCTGCCGGCGGCCTGTGTAGCCGCTGGTGTCGCCGACGCAAAGGATGTCCCCATGGCTCCCAACGATAAGACGACGGCCCCGTCCGCCGACACGTCTTCCAAGGCAACCGCCCCTGGCACGACCGCCCCTGGCACGGCCGCGGTAGCGGAGAAGGCCTCGTACAAGATGCCTGACCCTGCCGTGGTCAGCCGCTCGATGGCCGACATCGCCGAGCGGTCGCAGCGCCTGGTGGGCGAGTGGCTGAAGCGCCAGTCAAAGGAGGACCAGGCCACCGACCAGTTGCATATCGGCCGCGCCTTCATGGAAATGACCGCCAGGCTGATGGCCAACCCGGCTCGGCTGATGCAGGCGCAGCTTGGCTTCTGGCAGGACTACGTGACGCTTTGGCAGAACACCACCCGCCGCATCATGGGCATGGAATCCAGTCCGGTGATCAATCCCGCCTCGGGCGACCGCCGCTTCAAGGACGAGGCCTGGAAGGACAACGAGGTCTTCGACTTCATCAAGCAGTCCTACCTGCTGTCCGCCCGCTTCGTGCAGGACGTGGTGACCCATGTCGATGGCCTGGACGACAAGACCGCCCAGAAGGTGGACTTCTACGCGCGCCAGTTCATCGACGCCATGAGCCCGTCCAACTTCCTGCTGACCAACCCGGAAGTGCTGCGCAAGACGGCCGAAACCGGCGGCGAGAACCTGCTGAAGGGGTTGAACAACCTGCTGGGCGACCTGGAGCGCGGCAAGGGCAAGCTCAGCATCAAGATGACCGACACCGAGGCCTTCAAGGTCGGCGACAACATCGGCGTCACGCCCGGCAAGGTGGTCTTCCAGAACGAGCTGATGCAGTTGATCCAGTATGCGCCGACGACGGAAACCGTCCTGAAGCGGCCGTTGCTCATCGCGCCCCCCTGGATCAACAAGTACTACATACTGGACCTGCGCCCGCGGAACAGCCTGGTGCGTTGGGCGGTGTCCCAGGGGCACACGGTCTTCGTCATCTCCTGGGTCAACCCAGACGAGCACCTGGCGGAGAAAGGCTTCGAGGACTACATGAAGCAGGGCTACCTCGCCGCGCTGGACGCGATCGAGGCCGCCACCGGCGAACGCGAGGTCAACGCCATCGGCTACTGCCTGGGCGGGACGCTGCTGGCCTGCACCCTGGCCTACATGGCCGAGAAGAACGACGACCGCATCAAGACCGCGACGTTCTTCGTTACCATGATGGACTTCAAGGAAGCCGGCGAGCTTGGCGTCTTCATTGACGAAGAGCAGTTGCAGGTGCTTGAGGACAAGATGAACAAGCGTGGCTATCTTGAAGGCAGCGAGATGGCGACGACCTTCAACATGCTGCGGGCGAACGACCTGATCTGGGGGTTCGTGGTCAACAACTACCTGCTGGGCAACGACCCGTTCCCGTTCGACCTGCTGTACTGGAACGCCGACTCCACCCGGATGCCGGCCCGGATGCACAGCTTCTACCTGCGCAAGATGTACCAGCAGAACCTGTTGATAGAGCCGAACGGGATCGAGCTGGACGGCGTGCCGATCGACCTCGGAAAGGTCAAGGTGCCGGCGTACCTGCTTTCCACCCGCGAGGACCATATCGCGCCGTGGAAATCGACCTATCGCGGCACCCAGGCGCTGGGCGGGCCGAAGCGCTTCGTGCTTGCGGCATCAGGCCACATTGCCGGCGTGGTCAACCCGCCGGAGGGCGGCAAGTACGGCCATTGGATCAACAAGGAACTGCCGGCTGACCCGGAAGCCTGGTTCGCGGGCGCGACCGAGATGGCGGGGTCGTGGTGGCCGGACTGGCATCGCTGGGTCCTGTCGCACGACAAGGCCCAGGTTCCGGCGCGTCAGCCTGGCGAGGGGTCGCTGCCCGCGATCGAGGACGCGCCGGGCAGCTATGTCCAGGTCAGGTTGACCTAGGCGGGCAGCGGCAGGACAGGGCCAGCGGGCTTCAGCCCGGTGCCCGGCAGGAGAGCGCGAAGCCCGGTTTTCCCCGCCCACTGGCGGATGCCTCATGACCTTGAGCCGTCCTGTGCCAGCGACTCGCCCTCGGCCCTGGAGGTCGCGAGGTTGGCGGCCTGCACGTAGGGCAGGTTCGCCAAAAGGCGCAGGGTCTGCTCTGGCGGGTTGAGGAACACCGGGGCGCCCAGCGCCTGGAGGGCACCGCCCGGCACGCCGAACTGCAGGCTCTCGGCGGCCCCCAGCAGCGCGTTCACCACCAGTTGCGGCGGGGCGTCAGGCCGGATGCCCAGGATCTGGCGGACCTCCTGGCGGGCTTGCGCCATGCGCTGCTTGACCGCAAGGTCCATGCGGACCCAGCGCGGGTTGGCCCTCAGTTCGCCTGGCAGGTACTCCAGCGCGATGACCGCCTTGATGGCGTCAACCGGGTTGTCGCGCGTGTTGGCGGGCGAGGCGAAGGCCCAGGCCGACTGGTTGATCGCGCCCGTGTCGTTGTCCAGGTAGACGCCATAGACGCCGGGCGGCAGGTAAGGCGTCGCCGGGGTTGGCGGCAAGGTCGCGCAGGCGGACAGGCACAGCCCTGAGATCGACGCGATGAAAGCGGCACGCATGGGGTTATCCTGGAGGAACGTAGCCGATACATTGGCCCTGGCACGGGACATCGCCAGTCAGGCCAGCGGTTGTTCCTCCGCTGATGCCAAAGGTGTGACCGCCGGCTCTGGGCGTCCGGCGGGCAGGATGCTGGCGGCGGCGGCGTCCAGGAAGTCCCGCGCCAAGGCCGGATCGTTCGCCAGCCTTGCCAGCACGACGGCGCCGACCATCGTGGACAGCGTGGCGAGCGCGCGCCGCCGCCGGCGTCCGGGCAGGCAGCGGGCCAGCGCCTCGATCATGCCGTCCAACGCGGCGTGCATGGCGCCTCGGGACGCATCCCGCCGGGCGACGTCCGCGCCGAGCGTGGCGAGGGGGCAGCAAAGTCCCGTGGCGACGCGGTCGGGGTTCAGGTAGGCGGTCACGATCCTGGCCAACGCCGCGCGGCGATCGCGGGAGCGGCTGATCCGGTCCCAGTTCCCGGCGGCCTGTTCGAGCAGCGATCGGGCGGCCTCGGCCGCCAAGGCCTCCTTGGAGGGGAAGTGCGTGTAGAAGCCGCCGTGGGTCAGTCCGGCCTCCTTCATCACCGCGTCAACGCCCACGCCGTCGATCCCCCCCTGGCGGAACAGGCGGCCAGCGACGTCGAGGATGCGCTTGCGTGTCTCGGTCCGGCGCTGGGTCGGCTCGGTCATCGGCTGTCTTCCCATTGTGACGAGCGTCATGTTGTCGCTTGACTTCCATATGACGAGCGTCATGCTGATGGCAACCCTGCACGGAGCTTCACATGGGACCGAAAGCCATGGCTCGGCTGTTTGCCGGCCGGGTGCATTATGCCTGGGTTGTCGTCGTGGTGATGTTTGTCGTCATCCTGGCCTCGGTCGGGGTGCGGGCGGCGCCGGGCGTGCTGATCGTGCCGTTGCAGGCGGCGTTCGGCTGGAGCCCGGCGGTGATCTCGGGCGCGGTGTCGCTGAACATCCTGCTGTTCGGGCTGGTGGGGCCGTTCGCCGCCGGGCTGATCCAGACGATCGGCCTGAAGCGGACCCTGCTGATCTCGATGGCGTTGCTGGTGGCCGGGGCGGGGCTGAGCAGCTTCATCACCGAAACCTGGCAGCTCTACCTGACCTGGGGCGTGCTGGTCGGGCTGGGATCGGGCGCCGGGATGGTCGGGCTGGCGACGGCCGTGGCCAACCGCTGGTTCGTCGAGCGGCGCGGGCTGGTGGTTGGCCTGCTGACCGCGAGCAACGCCAGCGGGCAGTTGATCTTCCTGCCGCTGCTCGCCAGCCTGGCGGATTCGCACGGCTGGCACGTCGTGCCGCTGGCGGTGGCGCTGGTGATCCTGGCGCTGATCCCGGTGGTGCTGCTGATGCTGCCGGAAAGCCCCGCCGCGATCGGCATCGGCGCGTTCGGCACGCGGGAGGTGGCGCCGCTGCCGCCCCAGGCGGGCAATCCGTTCGTGATCGCCGTCGCCGGGTTGATGCGCGGCGTCCGGTCTGTGGATTTCTGGCTGCTGTTCGTCAGCTTCGCGGTTTGCGGGTTCTCCACCAACGGGCTGGTGGGGACGCACCTGATCCCGTTCTGCGTGGACCATGGCATCGCCGCGGTCAGCGCCGCCGGCCTGCTGGCGGCGATGGGCCTGTTCGACCTGATCGGAACCACGCTTTCAGGCTACCTGACCGACCGGTTCAACCCGCGCATCCTGCTGTTCTGGTACTACGGGCTGCGCGGGCTTTCCCTGGTGGCGCTGCCCTTCACGCAGTTCGACGTGGTCAGCCTGGCGATCTTTTCGGTCTTCTATGGCCTGGACTGGGTGGCGACGGTGCCGCCCACGGTGACGCTGACCAGCGAGGTGTTCGGCAAGAAGGACGCGCCGGTGATGGTGTCGTGGATCGTCGCGGGCCATCAGATCGGCGGAGCGCTGGCGGCCTTGGGCGCCGGGGAGACGCGTTACCTGGCGGGAAGCTATGTGCCGGCGTTCCTGGCCAGCGGGGTCGCGTGCCTGATGGCGGCGCTGCTGGTGTTGCGCATCGCGCGCGGCCGGCC